>BDTY01000049.1 GCA_002897955.1 archaeon BMS3Bbin15 | reverse complement strand
AACCAATTGCTCTTGCTCCTCACAGAACAAGCCCACGTCAGGTTGTGTAAAAACTCAGGTTTGCACGAAAAATAAGTAAAATATACCAGTTAAATCAAAAAAGGGGGTAGAAAATTCACAAAATATAGGGTTTTCACACAGTCTGACGTGCTTTAGCCGTGGGTGACTGACTTCTTATGAGTTCTTTATGTTCTACAATTTCAGTGAAGATTTGCTCTGGGGCATACAGGACAAAAATATCACTCAAAATTATATTCCTTGTGATTGATTTCTTGATTAAAGCTGCAAATATAACGTTGGAGTCTATAACAAATTTCATTCATTTACCTTTAATTTTTTGTAGAGACTTTTCTTTACAATATGGTCCAACCCGTCTATGTCATCCTCTTTCAACTCACTCTTCTCAGCTAAGATATCTCCCAGTCTTACCTCTATAATCTTATTTATTAAAACCTTCTCCACCCACTCCATATCTTCGCTTCTCTTTAATATCCACCCGAAATCTTTCGGCAGTTTTACTGTAAGTTCTACCATTTTCGCCACACCATATAATAAATTAATAACATCTAAATTTAATATTTTTAACTTAACCAATATCATAGAAGACACTGACATACTCCCACGATTAAAGAGACTGTCCGACAATTACTCTCAGTAATAAAAAGACTCCTCATTTTAGGTAATAAAGGCTAAATCTAACTTATTTCTCGTAGTATTTTTGATTACGGGACAGCCTCTAAAGACCGTGGGCTTTCTGCCCATCTATTTGTAAAGACATAGGAGCCTTCGGCAATCCTTTGATTTCATACTAAAATTCAGAAATTGCTGTGTTATCCCCCTCTTATAAAAAAAGTAATCTTTTCATAGCCTTTTAAAGGCATTAGGGCATCTTGCCAGGTCCATTCTTCTGAAACTTACTGCTGTCAGATATGTCATCAGAGAAACGAGTTCACCCATTAGTGATAAGAATCTTGCCCTTTTCAGTGTCCTTGATGGTATTCTTGCCTGAGAATACTTTTCCTCTCTTTAAAATAGTCTTTCACAAGAAGGTCTGAGCCTTGCCAGTGCATTCAGAACATCTTCTGTGAATTTTCCGAACACACATTTTCTGTACCGGTGATTTGTCCCCACCTTAATCAAATCATCCGCTTTAACTTTCTTGCTATCCAGCACCGGGATAACTCCCCTGACAATGCAATAAAGCACATTCTCAAAAGAGAAAAATGCTTTATCTCCCAGAAGGAATAGGGGGTAACAGCCATAGCGATGGTGAAAATCCTCCAGGAGTCCCTGCAAAAAAGGTGATTCATGCCGGTTACCGGGGAATACAACGCTGCACAATGGCTGCTCCGATGCTACATCTATCAATTTCAGGTCAATGTAGCCAGGTCCTCTTTTATAAGTCCCCTTGAAACATAAACCTGCATCCACGTCAGAATAACAACCATTTTCATCAGGATATGCATATGTATTGGAGCGTTTAAACTTGCCATCGATGACAACCACTCTGAATGATATGGCATTTATGTTGTTTAGCCATTTCACCAACAAATCACGAAGCTTCTCCAGACTTGGGATTGCCCTTTCCCGGAATCTCCCGAAGCTCCTGGGACTGGGGATATACCCATATAAGTCGCAAATATGAGAAAATCTGGAATTCTCTTCCAGTTCGAGATATAATCTTTCAAAAATTCTAATATCACGCTTTATCATCGCAGCATGGGCTTTAAAAAATGGTATATCTCCATCTAGAAGTCCCGCTTTTTTTAGAAGTCCAGAGGATTCTATAACCCTGAACAGGTCTTCCAGCCGGCCTTTGAAGGTCGGGAGGGAGTATAGCTTGTCCATCTCAAATGTAATCTCTGGGAAATCAATGCTGGTGTTTGTCTTTTTATGAACCTTCAAAAGACCATCTCGGAGGAAATCAAGGGCACTGTTAACAGTATTTGACATAATTTCAGGT
Organism: archaeon BMS3Bbin15; assembly: GCA_002897955.1. Lineage (NCBI taxonomy): Archaea > archaeon BMS3Bbin15. Next base: position 2,037 of record BDTY01000049.1, on the reverse strand, counting down.
AAGGTACGTTGCCCTTTCAGGATTGAAGTCAATACCCTATGTATCTTCTCAGCCCGGGAGGTCCTGCTACTTTGAAGTCGGCCAAAAAGCTTTCTGATCAAAGATTTATCTTTTTTGATATCCAATTCCTTATCTGAAACAAGTGATTGAAAATCACATATCTCACTGTGAAAAAGCAATTTTCCATGGTGTTTAAGAAAAAACACCATAGATTCACACTTAACTCCAATGGCATGCTCGCTGAACAGATTTCGCTTCATTTGTAACGAATATAGTAGTTATACATGCCGAAAATCACTATATTTGGTATCAAAAACATGATATTGACGTTTGGTGGAGTGCAGTTTGAACCTATGGAAAAAACATAGTTTAGTCACCTCTATTTAAGTTTTTACTTTAATATTGGTGGCTACTAATATAAACTTTACTATTCTATATTCTAAATCTGTATTGAAATCTTATTAGTGGATTATCTTCCTAAAAAAATTGTGGAATGATTACTTTTCGAATATAAAGTAATATAAACGGAGTTATTGAAATTTTAACTCTAAATCGGGAGAATGCCGAAGGCTCATAGGAAATATTGATAAAAACATCTGTACGCCTTAGTGAACTATTAGAATACGTCCATCATACTGGCAGGCTTAACCGAAAACCTGTATTCATAGTTGATGAATATAGGCAGTTGAATATTTGGGAGCATCAGCTCAAGGGACGTATTGGTATTAAATGGTCAGGTCCAGAACATACAATTTTTACAGTTCCATTCACATCATTAAATTCTGTTCCTGAACCATTCGATAGTCTTTTCAAGGCCCATATCGAGGTTATACTCTGGATTATAGCCCAGCTCTCTCTGTGCCTCTGTTATATCAGCAAGACTATCCCTGACGTCACCTGGCCTGGGTGCCTTATGAACAATCTCAGAACTGGAGGATATAAGAGTAACAATTTTCTCAGCAAGTCCCTTAATGCTTATATTCTCTCCATAGGCGATATTGAAGTTTCCTGCAGCCTTGCCCTTCATAGCTTTTATATTGGCCTGAACCACATCCTCAATATAGGTGAAATCTCTCGTCTGAAGTCCATCTCCCTCGATAGTAAGGGGTTCATCTTTAAGGGCAGAGGTTATGAATTTTGGAATAACTGCCGCATATTCGCTTTTTGGGTCCTGCTTTGGACCATATACATTAAAATAGCGAAGACAGGCAACAGGAAACTCATAGAGCTGGCTGAATACCCCTGAATAGAGCTCCTTGGTAACCTTTGTGACAGCATAAGGAGAAAGAGGGTTGTAGGGCATGTCCTCTCGTTTGGGCAGTTCTGGTGTATCTCCATAGACAGAGGAAGAGCTTGCCAGTACCACTCTTTTTACACCCCCATCCTTTGCTGCTGTGAGCACATTAAGGGTGCCTTCGATATTTACCCTATTGGTTGTACGCGGGTCCTTCACACTCCTTGCAACACTGGGAAGAGCAGCCTGATGGAGCACATACTTTGCATCAGCTATTTTTTCAGATAATTTCTTAAAATCAAGGATATCTCCCTCGACAAAAGTGAAGTTTTCATTACTTTCATACTCTAAAAGGTTCTCCCTTTTTCCTGTTAGGAGGTTATCATATGCCAACACTCCATAACCCTGCTCCAGAAGACTGCCTGCCAGATTGGAACCTATAAAGCCTGCGCCGCCTGTTATTAAAACTTTATCATATCCTGGCAAGAAGACCCACCTCCTTCAGGGGTGTGATGAATTGCCCCATTACAATTTTAAAACTGTATTCCTTTTCCATATTTTACCAACTCCACTTTCTTAACATTGGTGTTAATAATTTTATCTGCTTTGGTTACCAATCTGACCCATTTACCATAACTGAACCCTCCTTTGACTTTACACAGTATTTTCTTATATTTCACTAAGTCATTGGGCTGTAATTCATATCTCTGTCGTCTGATAGAGGGTTTGAAACCCACCCTATTGGTTTGAATACTTCTGTTATTCCTTCTGGTTTGTGTTGCCATATACAGTTTACTTCTGCT
>BDTY01000048.1 GCA_002897955.1 archaeon BMS3Bbin15 | reverse complement strand
ATATAAATATAAAAATTCATAGAAGCCTGAAAGGAAAAATTAAAACCTGCACAATAAAGAGAGACATAGATATATGGTATGCAAGCTTCTCTGTTGAAATAAATGATTCCTTACCAGAAAAAACAGTGATAAAATCAGCAGTGGGTATTGATGTGGGTATAAATCCACTTATTGCCCAGAGCAATGGAGAACAGAAAAAACCTCCAAAATTCTTATTGCAATCAGAACACAAGCTGGCTAAAGAGCAGCGAAAACTATCACGGAAACAGAAGGGGTCACACAACAGAGACAAACAGAGAGTTATTGTAGCAAAGGTTCACAGACGAATTAGACAGCAAAGAATGGATTTCCATCATAAACTTAGCAGGGAGCTTGTGGAGAAATACGATTTTATTGCCTTTGAAGATTTGAAGATAAAAAACATGCTTAGAAATCATCATTTAGCTAAATCCATATCGGACGTATCCTGGAATATGTTACAATCGTTTACTGCGTACAAGGCAGAGTGGGCCGGTAAAGTAGTAACCTTTGTAAATCCTAAAAACACGTCTCAAGAATGCTCCTCGTGTGGTAAAATAGTCAAGAAAATCCTTAATATTAAAATACATAACTGTCCTTACTGTGGGTTGATTCTTGATAGACACGTTAATGCTGCCATAAATATATTACACAGAGGAATGATAAAAGTAGGGTTGGGATACACCGATTTGATGCCTGTTCGAGGTCTAGCACAAGTTCCACCGATGACTCAGGAAGCCCACGAATTTAGAGGCTGTCCCATAATCAAAAATACTACAAGGAATAAGCTAAATTTAGCCTTTATTGTCTAAAATAAGCAGTTTTTATATTACTAGGAGTAATTAATTGTCGGACAGCCTCTTTAGTCGTGGGTAGTTCACTTAAATCATATTACCCAAATACCATATAGGTGTACATTTTCCTTAATTATTTAATAATGGCAGATAATTTTTAAAATAATTATTATTAGTGTTTATATTTTATAATTGGACGATTATACCCCTATATGTACTGTTAAAAGACCTCTGGGGTATTCTAAAAACAAAGGTTGTATTAGAAAATTACATCTGTTTTGAAGCTTAATTGTTTACCTGAGATGGTTGAAATGAAGGCAATACATATTATGGATAATCTATTTCAGGGTTATCTGTACATGGAAGTAATGGAGGAGTAAAAATGAAAAAAGGCGAAACGATTATTGTAGCACTGGTAATTACATTGCTACTGCTCGGGATATATAATTTCGTTTTTGCACCCCGCTTTTATGGAGGTTTTATGGGTATAATGGGCGGGGGTGTAAATGGTGGCATGATGAGTGGTGGAGGCACGACAGGTGCACAGGGCTATCAGACGGCAGCGTCTGAACATCAGTTTAAATCCAATGGTGAGAGGATTTATTACACTGGTGTAGACCAGAATGGACAGAGAATTATTCCAACGGGTGGACCTATGTGGCTTTCAATGCACGGAGGAAGCTGTGTAAGCTGCCATGGGCCTGATGGTAAAGGAAGTAAGCAAATTATGGGGTGCTCCAGTGATACAGTTGCTCCAAATATCCAGTATTCTGTTCTCACTGGCCCTGAAATGGCAGAGGAACACCCACCATATAATGATACAACAATAAAGAGGGCAATAACGAAGGGAATAGACCCTGGCGGTGATAAGCTGGAGCCCTGTATGCCGCGATGGCAGATGTCTCAGAAAGACCTCAATGATGTTGTTGCATACCTTAAGGTTCTTGGAAATAAAAGCAAATAATCGAATAGAGGTGTAATGAATGAAAAATAAGGATATTGCAATAGGCCTGGGAATTCTCCTCCTGATCCTTTTTATTTTTGGTGGGGTTGGAAGATTTGGTGGCTTCGGAATGTCATCTGGCGGTGGCATGATGGGCGGTTATTGGGGTTTTGGAATGGGTTTCGGCCTGATTTTCTTGGTAATAGTCATTCTGGTCATTTACTATCTCCTGAAGGAATCAGAAGAGGAAAAACATGACGAAACAGCCAGGGAAATTCTCAAAAAGAGATTTGCCAGAGGTGAAATAACTCAGGAAGAATATGAGGAGATAAGGAAGAAGCTATAACAGTATTGCTGATTCCTATTTCTTTTTTAAGTTTCATCAAAGGTTAATATCTTTTTTATAAAACATTTATGGGATAACATTTGATTTTAAACAGAATTTAGTTAGTATATGACGGTCAGGATTCTACAATAATAAACTTTATATATAATAATGAGTGATAGTATTTAAAATATAACTTGGAAAGTGATCGTGTGAAAATAAAAACAAGTAATAAAGTGAAAAGAAAAGTGATTTTTGTTTTATTGGGGTCTATTTTAGTTTTAGGCATATTGGCGGCAGGATGCACCCAGAAAGCTCCTCAGAAAAAAGCAACAACAACCACAACAACTCCACCAGCTTCAAATGTAACCAAGCCCGTAAATAAGTCTGTGACCAAGCCTGTAACTAAACCGGTTTCAGAGATTCCTTCAGCGTACGCAGGTAAAACAAATCCCTACTTGGGAAATCAGAATGCAATAGCAGCGGGGAAGAAGATATATCTGGCAAGCTGTGTAGGCTGTCATGGGAAAACAGGAGCAACACAACCTGAAGCTGATTTCAGCAGTGCCGGGTGGTGGAGCTCCAAGACAGATGCTTACCTCCTGTGGAAGGTTAGTGACGGAGTAACAGCGGAAGGTATGCCCAGCTGGAACAGTACATACAAAGAGGATGAAATCTGGGATGTTCTGGCCTACGCTAAAACATTGTCAAAGTAAACTGTGGTAGCTTGAAAAGTTTGGGGTGGTACTCCCCTCCCTTTTTATTTTTTTATTTAAATCAATTTTTATATTTTTATTAGGGTACACTGATAATATATGTGCTACTGCACATTTAGGGACTGTAGAACTGTTATTGAATTATTGCAGTCCTTTTAAGTTGTTACTCCTAATCCTACAATAATATGAGGTCTATAATAAAGATTCTCTCGTCCAACAGAGTGATTGAAATTCTTGAGAAGCTTTCTGATGGCGCTAAGGCTAAAAAGGAATTAAAGAGGAGTATTGGAATTTATCTTCATCTTTCACACAAATTTTGAATAAAATGGTGTCTTTAAATTTAATAAAAGAAGAAAAAAATAATGTTACAATTTTTCCTAAAGGTGAATATATATTGAAAATATGCCACACTGTAAATGCCCATGAGGACTTTGTTGATAAATTTGGTGGGTATATCAACACATATGTTTTGGAGGACATCCCAGAATATCTGGTCGCCAGATTTTATGAACTCAGGGAAATTTCTATTATTGAAAGAAATGCGGATGTTTACCTGCCACACAATGAATTTATGGAAAATCTGGCAAAATCGGAAATAATATATGGATATACATCAATTTTTTTTCCGGAGTATATAGATACATTCTTGGAATTTGCAAAAAAAGGAAAAGAGATAGGAATTATCGTCTCTGAAGATGTTATCAATGCAATAATTGAATACTATCAAGATAATCTTGAGTTTGGGTTGAAGTATAAAAACGTAAATTTTTATGTTTCAGATAGAAACATGAGATATTCATTCATTGTTACAGACAAATTATTTTCAATTTCATTCTTCATGAAAAATGGAATTTTTGATTATAAAAGAGATTTTATATGTTCCACCAGGGACTGTATAAGATGGGGTACTGATCTTTTTAATTATGTAAGAGAAAATTCCACAAAAATAGATATAGGAAAACTGAAATAGATGGCTCAGAGGCTATGATACTTCTAGAATTTTTTTCTTTTTTATTTAGAACAGCTACCTGACTCAATACAAAACTTGTGATTAAAATAGTGTTTAATCCAAATTTTAAAAATGCTATAAAATGTGCAGTTATATTTAAGGCAGTAAGCAGGATTTTTATATTTTCATCTAATAATTTTGGAATTGTTTTTATGTTATCTTTATCTTTATCCTTTAAATCGAAAATAGTAGAGTTCATGAAAAGTTTAAGAAAGTAAAAAATTAAAATAACTGGATTGAATGTTTTTAAGGAATATGCTATTGAAAAACTCCAGGAAAAACCCATAACTGCATTTTTTATTCCGTAGCCAGATTTAAGTCTGAAGCTTCTATTCTTAATTCTCACTCCTTTTGAGTAGAGATAACCTGTTAGTGTAAGAAGGACAGGGACTTCGGGTCTTCCCATTAAACCGTATATTGCGGAACCTGAGGCATAAAAAAAATAGAATAGATGGCTCTGCCATTGTAATCTTCAAGTCTATCAAATGAGTATACACCCATCGTAAGAAGGAAAGCCCCGGCAATGAGAAGATAGTCTGGTTTTGAATTTGTGAAAATAAATGCTGCGTATAACCTCATGGCTCCTGAAACAGCGGTAGGCAGTGAGACAAGAATCTCTTTCATTACATTAATACTTTGTTTCCAACCTTTATTTTTATTCGCCTAATAAACTTTTTAGTTATCAAATAAACTTTTTAGTTGTAAACTAAAGATTTAATTATATAAATAAAGAATATAGTTCCGAAAATAATAAATATCAGTAAAATTTATAATATATTGTTGAAGCATACTGGATAGAAAAAAGTTGGATGGGGAGAGTGGCCCTACTCTCATTTACTGGTTAAAAATAGAGGATTTTTTGGATATGAGTATTCATATGGATTTTGAACGGATTATATAAGCTGGAAATATGTGCTTTGCAGTGTTTGTGCTGGTAGGGGGAGAGTGTTTGCAGGTGCTATATGGGACTGCCCGAATCGCTAACACCACTCATGTAGTTAAGTCAACGTCTCAGGATTGAGCAGGGTTATTGAATAAGGAAATAGATAGATGATTACCAGCCATCCCAGTGAATCCTTTCTTTATCAATCTCCTTTCTGGTATGGGCATCCTTTTCTTCGGCTGCCTTTCCCAGTGTGACCATACACTCCACATTGAACTCAGAAGGTATTTTCAGCAATTCTTTTACATACTTCTGGGCATCTCGCCCTTTATAGTCGCTGCCTCTTATTTGAACAAAGCAGCTACCGTAATCCAGGTCTGTCGCCTGGAGCATTATATGGTCTGCTGCGATGCTCATGTCCTCCACCCACTGCTTTGCCAGGTTCATATTCACCACCAGTACAATTAACACAGGAGCCTTGGCAGCATGAGATGCATATGGTGTGGCTTCAGAAAGTTTTTGCTTCAGTTCGCTTTTCTTTACAACAATAAAATGCCAGGGTCTGGTTCCCCAGGCGGTAGGAGCATACATGGCAGCCTCGAGGATCTCTTTTATGTCTTCCTCTGGCATTTCTTTATCCTCGTACTTTCGAATAGACCGCCTCTTTAAAATAGCTCCAATCATATTATTCTCTGTATTTTTCCTTTTATTTAAACTTGCTGGTGAGGAAGGGCTGTTTAACAGCACGATTAGGCTATTCAAACCATCCCTTCAGGCTTTTCTGTTGTATGCCATCTCGCAGGTAATCTCTGGTGTAGCCAATGGCTTCGAAGATTCTAAGTACTGCCGGCAAAATCTGGTTGTCGATATAATAGTCAGGGTCGTAGTTCTCTAGTTTCACAAAAGCAGCAGGTTCGGCTCTCATGGATATCAGTTTGTTAGTGCCCCTGACAATAACATAACCTATTATCATGCCCGGTGTAACCTCCTTTCCTCTGGTCTTGAGCTTTTTGGCAGCAATCAGATGGGGCTCAATGTTCTTGTAGCTTTTTATGCTCTTTGTGAGCTGGGTGTAGATTATCAGGTCTTCCAGTTTGACCCTTCTTTCTTTTATGTTTATAATAACTTCTCTGACAAGCTTTGCAGCCTTTTCTGGATTGGCATCTTTCAGCAGTATCCCTAATACCTTCTCCTGGGTCCTTCTTGCTATGGCCGCCCAGTCCCTTCTCACAAACTCTAGACCCTTAACAGTAATTTTTCCCTTTTCATCAATCAGGGCATATCGCTTCTTAGTAACAAATAGGCCTCTCTTATAGTAACCCTCATATTCAAGCTCGATTATTCCAGGAAGGTCAGCATTTACTCTTTCTAAGAATTTAATTGCTATATCTCTTTTATTTTCAGGAACTACCACAAAGAGAGAATCAGTATCACCATAAATAACCTCCAGGCTGAAGTCCTCCTCGGCAATCTTCATTACCTTTTTGATATACATCCTTGCTAGGGATGCCACTGCCTGGGCGCATTCTCTTTTATACCATCTTGCCCTGGGGTATCCCATATAACCATAAAAGCTGTTGGCGAGAATTTTCAAAGCATGCTGCTGGACATGCAGAAAGAGCCTTTCTACGGGGTCACTGGTCTCTTTAAGTTTCTTTTTGATTATATTTCTTTTTCCTACCAAGTCCTTCAGGATTTCCGGTATGAAGCCTCTGTGGGAAGTCTCGAAACAATAGCCGAACTCAGGCACAATATTCTCTTTACAGTTCTCCATCTTCAGTGTTGAAGGGTCAATATTATGAGTTACAATAACGCTGGGATACAGGCTTCTGAAATCGAAAACAGCAATGTTTTCAGAGAGCCCTCTTTTTGGACTTTTTACATAGCCTCCAGTATAAGTCTCCCCCGCTCTTGCCATATATTCAGCCCCATGAGGCCGATTAGGTATAATATTACCTTTAAGGGAAGACTCTCTCATTAGGAGCCACTCCACAAGCTGTCCTGTTGTCATCCGCGCCACATCATGCAGTGTCTGACCTATAATTCTTGCGAGCTGCTCATATAAAGGTAGAAACTTTTGCCCCAGTTTGAGAGTAACTTCGGCATCCTCCAGTGAATATCTGGCAAGTTTTCTGAGATTCTCACCACCTTCATCCCAGTATTGATACAGTTTTTCACCGGGAATCTTCTCCTTTTGTATCCCCAGAACCTCTTTCACCACATTCTCCAGAACGTAGCTGGAAAGCTTCACATTCCTTTTTACAATAGAATATACATCTGCATGGGGTCTGCCTTTGATTTTAGCTTCAGGAAGATTTTTTCTTCCACTCAGCTTTAATTCACTTCCATCTCTGGCAATGGAAAAACTAATGTCCAGAGCTTTTAGTCTCTTTTCAAGATAAGGGAAGTCAAAGTTGTCTGTGTTGTAACCTATGACAATATCGAAATCTTCTTCAAATACAATGTCTTCGAACCTTTTAAGAACAGAAGCCTCATCAGGGAGTACCTCCACAAAGTCAAGGTCTTCAAGTTCATCCTTCCATGTGAGCACTTTTTTCAGTCCTGTGCTGGAGGCAAGACTTACCATAGTTATAGGGTCTCTATCTGGTCTGGGTGCACCTTTAGGATTGTAGACTTCTGTGTCAAAGGAGAGTATTTTAAGTTCCGGTACTTCACCCTGAGCCCTTTTTATCATATCCACTTCCAGATATTCGTCTCTTTTTTTGCCTTCTATTTCAAGCCAGTCCATGGGTGTAATATTTTTATCAATAAGATACCTTCGAGCAAAAAGGATGTCATATTCATGTATTTCGTCTATACCCTCTAATTCCTTTATCTGCTCCCTCACAGCAACAACATCCTGGGGATGACCGACAATAATCCTGAGCACATTTATTCTCTTTTTGAAATATTCCTTCTCAACCATCTCCAGCTTCTTAATCCTCGCCTTTTCATCCAGTTCTTTAATACTGTGGATTATTTCATTTGGATAACCTGATATGAAGGCATAAAAGTAGGGAAAAAAGTTCCTGTCCTTTGCTAAAAAGAATCTGCCCTTCTCATCTTTGAGAAAGAGCCTTATCACCGCTCTGTTATCCTGTGTCTCATAATCTATATCCAGCAAAAAAGCCTTCATGAAGACCAACCTTTAATGGAGTTTAACTGACCCCCATCATGATATCCTAGAGAGGTGTGAGAGTAGCTCTTTTGTAATCTCCTATCAGAATATTTGCCATTTTCATATTTTTTTAACTCTTTTGTGTGGCAACAATTTTTATTCCTATTATATGAACCTCTTTTGAAAGATGCCTATTGTCTGAATATATAAACTACATTACCACCTTTGAAAACTGCTTCTTTTACTCCTTCGCTTCCTTTATTTTCCGGTTTTATCCTTATGACATCACTCAGGATAATATTCTCATATTCGTCAAATCCTTTAAGGGTTCCTCTGTAAACAGAACCGTCTCTCAATCCCAAGACAATCGTCTTGTCGAGGGAATTTGTCAGCATATTTTCAGGTTTTATAACCATATTGAATCACCTTTAATTATTATAGATATTCTAAGTTTAAGTCTATTTCACTTATATATCTTTTTAATATTTTAACATTTGCCGCCTATAGCGTCAATCCTCTTTTGGATTTTTGAACTTTCCCTTGGCTTCAAGTCATGCTATCCTTTATCCCCCTACCGGTACCAAAGGGGTTTTGATTTATGGATGTCAGCCTAGTGTACAAAAGCTTTATACCTTAGTGTGCATGTACACCACATATAAAAAGGTTTCTACA
>BDTY01000047.1 GCA_002897955.1 archaeon BMS3Bbin15 | reverse complement strand
CTAATTATAACACAAAATTTATATAAATGAAAATAATAACCTTCAAAGGTAAGATTTATTCTGAATTGACATGGCTGAAGGTGCAGGAAATGAGACAACATGATGAAAATATTTTAGCTGTTTTTAACACTCTAAATGATGCAGTAATACTCATTGATTTTTCCGGAAAAATTAGATATGTAAATAAAAAAGCTTTAGAACTTACAGGTTATTCAGAGGATGAACTCTATAACCTAAATATTTTTAAAATTGTTGCCCCCGAATATGCATCAAATATTAAAAAGAAAATGGAGAGGAGACAGAAGGGAATAAAAAGCAAATTCTTCTATGAGATTGAATTTATAACTAAAAATGGTAATAAAGTAGCTGTTGAAATTTCGAGTTCTCTGGTTGAATTAGAAGAAAAAGAAAAGAGGGTACTTATTCTGGCGAGAGATATAACCATTAACAAGAAAAAAGAAGCAGATATTCGAAAAATAGCAAATTTTAACTACACCTATAACAAATTATTGAAATTGAGTTATAAAGAATGTAATTTAAAATCCTTCCTAAATAAAGCTCTTGAAGTTCTTATATCTCTGGACTGGCTTTCAATAGAAGCAAAAGGTGCTATTTTCCTTAAAGAAGGTGAATATCTGAAGCTGGTATCATATATCAATATTCCTAAAGAGCTGTTGGAAAGCTGTTCTTCGGTACCTTTAGGTAAATGCCTCTGTGGTATAGCAGCATTGAAAAAGAAGACTATTTCATCATCCAGACCTGACAAAGCTCATGAAATAAAATATAACGGAATGAAAAAACATGGCCATTATATAATTCCTATGATGGATGAAAAGGAGGTTGTTGGAGTTCTGAATCTTTATATTCCATATAAATTCAGTCCAACCAGAGAAGAAAAAGAATTTCTCGATGGAGCTGCTAAGATAATAGCATTAATAATAAAAAGATTTAATATACGCAATGAACTCAATAACTCTAAAGAAAAATATAGAATGATTCTTGAGAATATTAATGAAATAGTTTATTTAGTTGAAACGAATGGAGGGCCCTTTCTTGGAGAAATGAAATTTGTCAGTGAAAGAGTTGAAACTGTCACCGGGTATAAAAAAGAGGAAATCCAGAAAGACCCGGAATTGTGGTTCAGTATTGTTCATCCTGATGATAAAGAGAAACTGATTGAATCAACTAAGAGAATTCTTACTTCAGGAAATAATGACATACGTATTTATCGTATCTGCCATAGAAAAACCAGAGAATACAGATGGATAGAGGACATTGTGGTGCCTAATCTTGACGATAATAATAAAGTTGTGGGCTTTTTTGGTGTTGCCAGAGATATAACAGAGCGTATGCGTAGAAATAATGAGATGAAACTTTTACAGAGTATAAACAATGCAATTAATAGAGGAACTCCTCTGGAGCATGTTTTTCAGATGGCAACCGATGGTGTAAGAAAAAATTTCGATTATAGTGCCTGTGACATTTATCTTATTGACATGGATAAAAATGAACTTATGTCCACTGCACTTTCAATTGATGCAAAATTGAAAAATGAAATAGAGAGAATAAGTAAAACAAAAATTAAGGATATTAGAATACCTCTGTCCAGAAACAGCAGTTTTAGCAGGACAATAGAAAATAAAGCAGTTTACACTACAGATAATATTGTGAGTGTTTTTCATGACTACAGCGATATAAACATACCTGATTTTCTTACAGAAAAGTTGATACGAATACTGGGCTTTAAATACTTTATTCGTGTTCCTCTCATAGCCGGTGATAAAGTTATAGGAGTAATGGGTGCGGCAAGAGATAGGAATATAACAGATGAAGATGCCAGAGTACTGAAGCGGTTTGCTTCCCAGCTTGCTCTTGCTGTAAAAAAAGCAAAACTTGAAGAAACCCTGAGAGAAAGCGAGGAAAAGTTCCGCTCAGTGGTTGAAACTGCCACTGATGCGATTATAACCACTGATATTTCTGGAAAGGTAATATTCTGGAACAGGGCAGCTGAAGAGATTTTTGAATACAAAGAGGATGAAATTATTTACAAACCCATTGATTTGATAATCTCTGATAAATCAGTAGATGCTCATTATAAGAATATAAAAGAGTCCACTTTGAAAAGTCTCCTTCAGGCTGGAAAAAGAACCTTTGAAGGTACAGGTAAAAGAAAAGATGGAAGTGAGTTTCCAGTTGAGATATCCACATCTACATGGGAAATTAATAATGAAATATATTTAACAGCCATAATGAGAGATATAAATAAACGAAAAAGAATCGAGAATGAACTGGTAGAAACCCTTAAGAAAATATCGGTAATAAATGTTCTGGACAGAAAAATAAGTTCATCTCTTGACATCTCAGAGGTTTACAGTACATTTGCTAAGGAAATGAGGAAGCTTATTGATTTCAATAGGATTTATGTTTTTTCTATAAAAAATAATGACGTTATACTTGAAACAACAGAAGATTTTGGAATATCGGAGAGCAGGATTGATACTGTAAATAAAATAGACCTTGAGAATACTATTGCAAAATCATCAATTTCTTCTTTAAAAACTATAATCAGAAATATTGACAGACCTGAAACCAGTGAAGACAGAATATTTTATAACGATGGAATCAGGAGTTATATCTGCGTACCTCTTGTTACAGATAAACCTGTTGGTTTGCTTTACATTTCAAGTATAGAAGAAAATGCTTTTTCTTATGAGATTATTCCTCTTATTGAAGACCTGAGTATCCAGCTTGCAATTGCTATCGAAAAATCCAATATGTACAGTGAATTGAAAAAAGCTTATGATGAACTTAAGGAAGTTGATGAATTAAAAAATAATATTATTGCAAATGTCAGGCACGAAATTCTCACACCTGTAACTGTAATTAAAGGAAGTCTTGAAATTCTTGAAGAAGAGGCTGAAAGTGAAGAATGCAAAAATTTACTCCGTACATCAAAGAGATATCTAAAGAAACTGACAGATATTGTTGATGATCTTGTTGTAATAAGTAAATTTTACAGAAAAGATTTTAAACTCAATATAAAAAGAGTAAATTTAGTTCATATTCTGGAAAAAGCACTGGAAGAGAAGAAAGCATATGCTGAAGAAAAGAATGTAGATATAATTAAAAATATAGAAGATAAAACAATTGAGATTGAAGCTGATGAAAGATACCTTAAAAAAGCGATTATAAATCTGCTGGACAATGCAATAAAATTCAATAAAGCTGGAGGTAATGTATATGTTCATATTTCCAAAAGTGGAGATAAAGCAGTTATGAAAATATGTGATACAGGCATTGGAATTCCAAAAGGGAAGATTGATGAGATTTTCCATCCTCTTACTCAGCTTGATTCAACTGTAAAGAGGAAATATGGCGGAACTGGTTCAGGTCTTGCTGTATCAAAAAAAATTATTGAACTACATTCAGGAGAACTTAGAGTTCATAGCGAGCCAGATAAAGGTACGACATTTGAACTAATTATTCCTTTAAAATGAATAATCCAGAAGCTGTTCTCTTATATCCTTCTTATCTTCAATGTTGGGCATGAAGGGATAATTTCTAAGCTTTTCACTTGGTCTCTCATTGCCATATGGCCTGTTGCAGGCAACCTCACTACCATTACCTCTACAGCCAGATGTCATAAAGGCATTGCCACCATCTATAATCTCTTCTATAACCTTTTCAGGTACTCCAAAGCTTTTCACCTGTTCTTTATCATCAAAGGCGAAATCGTCAAAGCTGGCATAACCTCTGTGGATAAAATATCTTCCCAGTTGAATTCTTCTGTAGCTCCCAATACCTGGCCTGGGATGATTTTCCATGGCAGACCCTGCTTCAGGATAGAAAGAGAATAGATGTGCTTCGGCACCGAGAGTGTAAGCTTTCTGAATAGCTCCGAGCATCTCTTTCTCAGTCTCACCAAGACCAACAACAAGATGGACACTCACATTGTAAATTCCAAAGACACTGGCAGCATCCTTTACAACCTTCCAGTAATGCTCCCAGATATGAGGGCCTTTAACACCCTTTCCTCTGAGAGCTTTGAAAAGCTCAGGTGTTGCACAATCTACAGCAATGCCGCACATATCTGCCCCTTCAGCCTTTATCCTCTCAATCATCTCCCTATCTTTAATTAATGTTGGAGCTATAAGGGTGCTGATTCTGAGATTGGTTTCATCTCTGAATCTCTTTACTATACTTAGCATATCATTGTAGGCACGTCTGTGAGTCACCATGCTTACACATACCCTCTCAAGGTTAATGCCATGAAGATTAGATCGTGAGATAACTTCATCCAGAGCAAAAGTTGGCCAGTCCACACGAATAAAAGTTTGTTCATTTATTTTTCTGCTTCTTGACAATCCGCAGTAAGAACAGTTTGCCTTGCATCCGTCATTATAAGTCAGAAGAAGATTCAGCGCTTTGAGTTTTGCTCCCCTGTAAAATCTGCCAGGAAAAAGCTTGAGAGTCATAGCGGCTGCCGTTGAAGTCTGCACAAACTCTGGACTTTCACTTTTTCCATGAGGAAGTTCAGTCATATCTACTCCCCATCAAGCTCAATAAGGTCAGCTTCAACCCATTCTTTAAGCTCTATGCTGCTGCTTATGAAATCATCACCTTTAAGCTCTTCAGGATTGCTGGGCTCAATTTTAAAAAGCCATGTGGTGTAAGGTGACGCGTTAATCTGTCTGGGATTATCCAAAGCTTTTTGATTGACCTCTATAATTTTACCGCTTATGGGAGAGAAAATTCTACTCACAAATTTTGCTGATTCAAAGTTACCAACACCTTTTCCCTGTTTTACTTCACCTGTGTTTATTGAAACATAGTTAAGATATCCGACACTATGAACGAGGAAGGCATCCATACCCACTTCATCAATTCCATCCCTGCTCTTAACCCATATATGAGATTTTTTACCTCTGTAGTAAAATCTATCCAGTGGGAATTCCAGCTCTCCAACCTTTAGAACATCGGCAGATTTAAGTTCCACTTCTCAGCCTCCTTTGATAGCTCTAAAAATCTCCTCAGATTTATCTGGAATATAGCTTTTTATCATATTTAAAATTTTCCCGCTGCTGAGCTGCTCTTTCAAAAGAAGAGATTCAAGCTTTTCTTCTCTGCTTCCATTATGAATAATCTCTATCTCTTCAAGCTTATTATCTCCTCTCCTGCCGAAAACCTGTGTACCATCTCTGAGAAAGTGGAATAGATAGCACTCTTCGGCTATCTTTATTTCTCTCCAGTATCTATCTTTACCTGTTTCAAGAAGCCACTCCTCATCGAATTTCTCTGCTTCAAGACTTTTCATTGTTTTTCTGAGTCTGGTGTCAACTTCAACTCTTTCCATGTCTCCGAGAAGTTCTGAGAAGTTATGGATTAACCTATCTCTAATTTCCTGCTCCTCTATCCGAATACCAAAGTGGCTTAAAGAGGCAACCTTTGAAGTCATCTGCTCAAGGGCAGCTTTTCTGAACCTTTCATCAGGAAAGCTCAGGGCTTCGATAAATGTTTCAGGGTTGAATTCAAGAAGTATGCTTCCACTGAGTACCTTGCAGTCCTCTATAGTTCCTGCGCCATTTCCAGAGATTTTCTTTCCTTCGGCAACTATATCGCAGGCAGGTTTTATGCTTGCATCAATACCAAAGCTTTTATATGTATCTACGACCGGCTGGAGAAAACGTGTGAAAAATGTCTCATTTTTAACTGGACACAGTGGATTATCTCTTTTTATAATCAGATGATAGAATATCTGTGCTCTGTCAAGCCATACTGTGCCACCGCCAATTTCACGCCTGAAAACAGGAATATTTTTCCTTTTTAAATAGTCAAAATTAAGTTCCTTTGCGCTGTTGAACATTCCCAGACATATATAGTTTTCACGGGTCTGCTGGATTACAAGAGACTCTGTATCGAGTTCGGCAAGAGCATGGTATATAAGCTGGGTATCTTTCCAGTTCTGGAGACCTAGATTAAAAAGCTTAAAGCCCATAGTATTCACCTGAATCAAACAAGAGTACAGCAAATTTCAGAGTAATTGATTTTCAGTCCAAGCTTTTCAGCAGAGGATAGAGTTTCATCACCGGGATAAGCAATAGTATTAACCCCTGCCCTTAGTGCAAAATTTTCTATATCAATCTTATCGCTGGCAGGTTTTGCGCAGCCAAGGTTAACTCTGGCTTCTGGATTGAGAATTCTACCTATTGCTATAAGCCTTGCAATTTCTTCTGGTGCAGGAGTTTTCACACCCATCATTCTTGTTTCAGGCTTTGGTGTGAGAACAACAAAAACTATAATATCCGGCAACACCGAAGAAATCATTTCAAGAGCATTATACTCACCTCTTATTTCTCCATAGTGAAGCCCGATAACAATATGGGGAGCAATCTCAAGACCAGCTCTTTTGAGATTTATCATTGAAGAAAGATATTCGACGGGCTTTCTATTCAGGTGGTAAACCCTGTTAATAGTCAGGTGGTCCCCGATAATATCCTGAAGAACCTGATCAACTCCTGCATTCTTCAGTGCCTCTGCCTCTTCTCTACCAACAAGGCCTGAGTGTACTATCACTTTCAATCCGAGGGACTTCAGTTTTGTTATTGCATCATAATAATCATCAAAGGGAACCCTTCCAGTTACATCGGCACCTCCACTGAGGAGCATTCCTTCACCACCATGCGCCTTGATTTTCTTTCCAATTTTTAGGAGCTTTTCAGGCGTGACTGCAGATGTCATTGATTCGAGGAGCTTTGCATTGCAGTGGTCACAGTGGAGTGAGCATTCATTGCCTGTCACACTGACATTTATAAATTTCCCTATGGTATTTGAAAAATGCTCGACATTATACCTCTTCAAACCAGGTGCTGAGACATTAAGTTCTGGAAGAAAATTCTTCTGCCTCACCTCCCATGCTTTATCGAGTAGCTCAGAAAGTTCAACTTCTTTAAGTCTCTGAATCTCGGAATTCAATCCTTTCAAAAACTGCATAATGTTTTTATAGAAAGCACTTCCAATAAAAATATTTTTGCTTTAAGCTTTGAGCTTTGCCACCTTCTCCGCCAGCTTCTCAAGCACAGGTTTCCTGTAACCCTCTACAAATTTTATGCTGCCGGCTACTTCATGACCTCCACCATCTATGCCTGCC
Source organism: archaeon BMS3Bbin15 (assembly GCA_002897955.1). Classification (NCBI taxonomy): domain Archaea; species archaeon BMS3Bbin15. The sequence goes on along the minus strand of BDTY01000047.1, from coordinate 15,787 downwards.
TGTGGAAGCTCCTCCGAAAGCTCCTTTACAAAGATATTCACATTCAGCCCCATATCCCGGGAAACATCTTCAGTGGCTCTGAGAATAACAAAGTCAGGCCCATAAGCAAGTGTAACCGTTCTTCTCTTAGAGTTCTCCCCTGCTTTAATGTCATGTAGCATACCTGTTGTCTTGCCTGGAGGTGGATATGTGAATTTGTGGGAGTATTTATCAAGGTCAAGGGTACTGAGAAGAAGATTATTGGCAAGCTTTACAGACTTTGCATTTGCCAGAACAGTTTTTAGCTGCTGCTCTCTCAATCTCTCGACCTCGGAGCCAACGACTTGAAGGAGATTTCTCTGCCTGTCAAGCCTTCCAAGACCCAGAAAATCTTCCACAAGGGTTTTGCCATCCATGAAGCGGAGATAGAATGCCTCAAAATCAACACACTCAGCAATTTTTAACATATCCTCTTTAGTGTACCCCTTTTTCATGGCGATATTAATATAAGCGTCAGCTATCTCGCTCTTGGCTCTGTCAGCAGAGCAGGCTATCCCTGGCAGGTGTTTTATCTTCTCACTTACTTCAGGATTAATCAGTCTTGCAATCTCAACACCCAGACAACCTGCTGTGAATGTGTAGTCACCACCCACAAGGTAGGGGTTGACATGAATATCAACAAGCTCGTCAACCTCGACTTTACCATCTTTAACTTCACCCGGGTAGTGGTGGTCCACCACAAGAATCTTTGAACCATAAACTTTGAACTTCCTTATGGCAGGCATATCTTCTCTTGTTGAACCATTATCTATAATTAAAACAAGGGGCATTGATTGGCCGAATCTGCTGGCATCCTCATGGGAATAGTTAAGGTCTCTGACAACATCTTCCATTTCGTAGAAGGGTGCCCTGCTTGGTGACCGCCTGAAGAGATGCCACTCTGCTTCTTTATCAGGGGAATGTTCTCTGAGCAGTGGTCTGATTGCAATGTCCAGTGCAATTCCACCAATAAAACCATCGCAGTCAGCATGATGCCTGATTAGGATTGGTATCCCTTTATAAACCGCCTTTCTGAGCTCTTTGGCAATAAGTAACATCTTTCCTCTCAGTTCTTCACCCACAGGACTTGCAACAAGTGGTGGAATCTCAGAGGGTGCTGCCTCTTCCTCTATAACTTTATCAATGGCATCCCTCACCACACTCTGCCTGCTACCATAGAGCTTTTCCATATCCTTTACTTCAATCTGGAGCTTATCCTGCCTGAGATTGACTTCTCCCCTCACCTCAACCACATTTTCCACATCTATTGCTGGATATGCTCTCTGTCCTCTGGCAAAGGCTGCGCATTCAATAGCTCCTGTCTCGTCATAAATACTAAATATTGTTGGGCCAGAGGTACGCTGCACTCTCGACACAATACCACGGATCATTACGGCTCCATTTATGGCTTTATCTGTAATGTCATTAATTCTCCATAGCGGTATCTTCTTCTTGAAGGGTATCAGGGTATATTTTTCTATATTCAACGGAATAAAGTCCAGCCTGTTATCTCTGAGGCTTTCTGCCTTTACAACAACCTCCTGATTGAGCATGTATTTCTTTGTGGCATCTCTCCTTCTTATCAACCCGCTTATAGAGGTATTTAGAGCCACAAAATAGCCGACATCGCCCATTCTCTTAACCTTGCCCAGATATGCTTTCCCAATAATTATATCGCTGTAACCAGCCAGAGGGTCCAGTTCAAGCACAATATCATGGTTTTCCTCACAGGATTCGCATATCTCCATTTTAAGACTGGATATTATTGGCGAACCGCAGAGCAGACACTGCTCAACCTCACCTTTTCCATGGCAGACTTCACACCTTCTGCCATCTACTATTCCTGTGCCTTCGCACAAAGTACACTGTTTCATTTTATCAAAAATAGCTATTCCTGCTTAATCTCCAGGATTTCACCCTTTGTGTTAATCTTCATCTCAAAGGATACTCTTTTCGTTTCAAAGAGTCCTGCCATGATTTCTATTTCACCTACGACTTCCCATTCTTTTCCATGCTTTGCCACCATGCCGTAATTTACACCCATAACCTCTTTGAAATTATTATGTACCCATACATCTGCAACAGTTTCTGCTTCTTTGGGTATGTCAACTACTCTGTTCATAATTGTTAATAGACATCTTCAAAGAAAAACTTATCGCTAATTTACCCTTTGAGCATAGCTGCATGAATCCTGAACTCGGCACAACCTTTAAATAAACTATGTGTACTATCATAATTGATTTAAATGCTCGCTGAAAGAATTAAAGCTGTCAGACCAAGTGTAACCTTGGAGATAACAGCAAAGGCAAAAGCTTTGAGAGGGCAGGGAAGGGACATTATAGGCTTTGGTGCCGGAGAGCCTGATTTTGATACTCCAGAGCACATAAAAAAGGCAGCTTACAGAGCTATTGATGAAGGTTTTGTCTACTATACCCCAACAGCCGGAATACTCGAACTCAGAGAGGCTATTGCAGAGAAGCTTAATGTTGAGAATAAAATACGTTGCAGTGCTGAGAATATTATTGTCACACCGGGAGCAAAGCAGGCACTTTATGAAGCTATTATGGTTCTTGTTAACCCTGGTGAAGAGGTTTTAATTCCATCTCCATACTGGGTTTCTTACCTGCCAATGGTCCAGCTAGCCTCCGGAAAACCTGTATTTATACCTACAGGAATAGATGGAAGATTTAAGCTAGGTGCTGAGCAGATTCTTGAGAGGATAACCGACAAAACAAAACTTCTCATTCTGAATTCACCCTGTAATCCTACTGGAGCTGTTCTCAGCAGGGAGGATATTAGGGCAATAGCAGATGTGTGCAGAGATAAGAGTATTCAAATAATCTCGGATGAAATCTATGAGTATATAATTTACAATGGCAGGGAGCATGTAAGCATAGGCAGCTTTCCGGATGTGGAGGATTTGACCATAACTGTCAATGGTTTTTCAAAGGCATACTCTATGACAGGATGGCGCCTTGGCTATGCATCAGCCAGAGAAGACATATTAAAGGCAATGCAGCGTCTTCAGGCTCACAGTGTAAGCCATCCTACAAGTTTTGTCCAGAAGGCAGGTGTCGTTGCTCTGACAAGTCCTGAGAGTAAAGCACAGATTGAGAAGATGGTTAGAGCCTTTGATGAAAGGCGGAAGGTTATCACTGAAAAGCTGAGAGAAATACCTGGGGTTAAATGCTCAAAGCCAGATGGCGCCTTCTATGTGTTTGCTAACTTCTCAGCCTATGAAGAGGACTCCTTCAGATTGGCTGAATATCTCCTTGAAAAAGCTGGAGTGGCATGTGTGCCTGGCGAAGCTTTTGGAGAGGAAGGCAGGGGTTATCTGAGACTTAGCTATGCTCTCAGTATGGAGAAGATAAATGAAGGGGTTGAGAGAATAAAAAAAGCTCTCAAAAACTATGAGGTAAATAGATGATAGCTCTTTTTGTTCTTCTTGGTATTGGTTTAAAATTTGTTGATGATGCCTTTGACAGAAATCTTTATTCAAAAAAAATAGCTACAATTTTTACATTTTTAGTTGGTATCCTCTGGATTTTCCTCTCACTCACCAATATTTACATTGGTACAATTCTCACAGCAGTGCTTCTGGGCTCACTTCTGGCTGGCAAGATTGACAATTCTGCCTTTCAGGCAACCTCAGGTTTTGTACTGCTTTTCTTTTTTTTCTCAGGTATTACACTTCACTTTGCGCTTCTCGTTTTTCTCACACTTGTAGCAGCTCTTGACGAATGGGTGCATGATAGGTCTGTTATATTCAAATTCAGACCTCTGCTAAAGCTGGCGGTTCTCGCTCTTATACATGTAATACCTGCTTCGGCTATTCTCGCCTTCTTTGCCTTTGACATTAGCTATGATATCACTGGCTTCCTCACACAAAAAATATCATCAAAAAAGAGGCTTGCTATAACCAGCTATGAAACTGCCTGAATTATTTTCACAATTCTGGCAGATATTAGCCAGCACATTTTTAGTATGTATGTTCTGGGGAAGCCTATTCATGGCGATGACAGCTACCTTCACCCTGAAGCAATTGACTTCAGCTCGAATGTGAGTCCTCTTGGACCTGGTGAAAAGGTGATAAAAGCTATTGAAGAGAATGCTGGGAATATATTTAGATACCCTTCAGGGGGAGAGAAGCTGAGGGAAATTATAGCAGAGAGGCATGAACTGAAACAGGAAAATATTGCTCTGGGCAATGGTTCCTCTGAACTCATAAAAAATTTCTGTGAAGTTTTTGTTGAGAGAGGAGAGAGAGTGCTTATAGCCGGGCCCACTTTTTCAGAATATGATTACTTCTCAAGACTCGGAGGGGCTGAAGTTCAATATACGGGACTGCCTGAAAATCTCGGGGTTGATGCAGGGGCACTTACTGAGAAGAATTTCAAAGCTATATTTATATGCCATCCCAACAACCCCAGTTCACATATATTCACCAACCTTGATTCACTTCTCGAAAAAAGCAGTGCACTGGTTTTTGTTGATGAAGCCTATATAGAATTTTCTGAAATTGAAAGCTTCTCAGAGCTGGTAGAAAATTATAAAAATCTATTTGTTCTCCGCTCTCTTACAAAATTTTATTCTATGCCTGGGTTGAGAATAGGATATGCTCTTTCATGCAGAGAAAACATAGAGAGAGTTGAGAGTTATCAGCCTCCGTGGAATGTTAACACTCTGGCACTTTATGCTGCAGAAGCTGCATTAAAGGATGAAAACTTTATAAAGGAGAGTAAAAAATTTTTCAGGGCAGAGAGAGAGTTTTTATTTAGAAGGTTATCTGAAGTTGATGGTTTACAGGTAAAACCCAGCTATACCAACTTTTTTCTATTAAAACTCAAAATTCCAGCAAAGAAGGCAAAGGGCATGCTTCTCAGAAAGGGTATTCTTGTCAGGGACTGCTCTTCTTTTGGTCTTGAAAATTATATAAGGGTATGTATAAGAAAGAGAGAAGAGAACTTGAAACTTTTAGAAGCTATGGAGGAATTGAATGCTGCAGCAGGCAAAGAAGAATCTTGATGAGGCTATAAAGAACGGTATTAAAGGCACGAATAGAGAGTGCAGCTATTACCCCTGTCATTTTCATCAACAGGACTGCACATTCTGCTTCTGCCCTTTTTATTCATGCGGTGACACAATGCTAGGTGAATTCAAAATGAGCAGTAAGGGAAAGAGGGTGTGGAGCTGTATGAACTGCAACTGGATTCATACAGGCGATGTGGTGAAAAAGGTTATTGAAGAGTTGAGGAAATACAATGAGATAGATGAAAAGGCTCTCAGAGAAATTTTCAGAAGGGTTAGATATGACTAAATTACTCATGGTTCAGGGAACAAGCAGTTTTGCAGGCAAAAGTTTTGTAACTCTTGCACTATGTAGAATATTCTCGGACCTTGGATACAGGGTTGCACCTTTTAAAGCCCAGAATACATCTCTTAACTCCTATGTCACTTCTGAGGGTGAGGAGATAGCCAGGGCACAGGCTCTTCAGGCTATGGCTGCGGGGGTTGAGCCTAGAACTGAGATGAATCCTATTTTGCTTAAACCAACTGGCGAGAGAAGTTCGCAGGTAGTTGTTATGGGAAAGCCCTTTGAGATTATAGAGGCACAGCACTACTATAGAGATTTTGCACTCCAGGAGGGTGAGGGAATTGTTAAAAGAGCCCTTGAAAAGTTGAAGAAGGATTTTGATGTTATAATTATGGAGGGTGCAGGCAGTCCTGCAGAGATAAACCTGTACCACAGAGATATTGCAAATATGCGCACCGCAAGGCTTGCCAAAGCTCCTGTTATTCTTGTTGCAGATATAGATAGAGGAGGGGTTTTCGCTAGTATATATGGCACAGTAAATCTCCTTGCCGGTGAGGACAGGGAGAAGGTTAAGGGGATTATAATAAATAAATTCAGAGGTGACATTGAAATTCTTGAGCCAGGTATTGTGCAGATTGAAGAGCTTACAAATAAAAAAGTGCTTGGAACAATGCCTTTTCTTGAGAACCTCCATCTTCCAGAGGAAGATTCTCTTGGTTTGGAAGATATAAAGGGTAATGCTGACGTTGCAGTTATAAGGCTGCCAAGAATATCCAACTTCACGGATTTTGATGCTCTTGCCCTTGAAGGCCTCAGGGTTAAGTTTGTTACAGAGCCTGAGGAAATAGACTCAGCAAAGGCTGTTGTTATACCAGGGAGTAAAAATACAACCTCCGACCTCCAGTGGCTCAGGGAAAAGGGCTTTGAAGATAAACTTATGGATATTTCTGGAAAGAAACCTATTCTGGGAATATGTGGCGGTTTTCAGATGATGGGCAGAGCTATCTATGACAACAGTGGAATTGAGGGCGGAGGAACTGCTAAAGGTCTGGGCTTTTTTGATATGGAAACGGGCTTTGAGAGGGAGAAGGTTTTAAGACGAGTTCAAACGAAAGCTGAAGAAGGAATGAGTGGAAGAAAAATTCCTGTTAGCGGCTATGAGATTCATATGGGCCGAAGTGAAATCAGGGAAAGGCCTCTATTCAGAGGCTCAGATATAATAGACGGTGCCTGCATACCCGAAAAAAAACTTATGGGTACATATTTTCATGGTATTTTTGATTCTCAGGGATTCAGAGAGGTTTTCCTGAGGCTGATATCAGAAGCTTCATATGAAGATGTCAATATAAAAGAAGTCTGGGAGGCATCAATAAAAAGGGTGGCTGAGGAGTTCAGGAAGAATATAAATATGGAAGAAATTTTCAGAATCGCTGGGTTTTAATAACCTGTAGTTACTAAAATGATTGCTTTCGTTATTGTGCAAGAGTATAATAACGAAAAGTAATTAAACATGGACAGGAGGCGATTTGAAATGTGGTGGAGGAAAGGATATGTTGACCCATTCGAAGAGATGGACAGAATATTTGGTGAAATTGAGAGGAGTTTTTCAGCTTTCCCTGAAAGAGGAACTGAACAGCCGGTATATTATGGAGTGAACGTCAGGATTACTCCTGAAGGCAAGCCAGAAGTCAGAACGTTTGGCAATGTGGAAACTGTACCTCAGGAATTTATTCATTCTGAAGAGGAACCATTTACAGATGTTATAAGAGATGAGGCGAAGAACGAGGTTATAGTAACCGTAGAGATGCCAGGTGTCGAGAAGGAGGATATTAAACTTGAAGCCACTGAAAACGAGATTGAAATTAAGGCAGAAAGGGGTGATAGGAAGTATTTTAAGAGAGTCAAGCTTGATGTTGAAATAGACCCCAGTTCAACAAGGGCAAAGTACAAGAATGGCATACTTGAGGCAAAGGCAAAGGTTGTAAAGCCGGCAACCAGAAGTTTTAAAATAAAACTTGAATAAACATTACCAATGTTAAATTTTTATTATATAATAGGAGGCGGTTTTGTTGGGTGAGATTGAAGTAAAGAAGACTGAAGTAGAGAAAGTAATGCGTAAGGAAGATATAGTGAGGGAGAAAGGGTGGTATGTGCCATCAATCCATGAAAAAGGAATAACTAGGATATCTAAGAAAGAAAAGTCCAAGTAAGATTGAGAAATATAATTGGTCGTTAATTTTTTATATGTCTTTGTATATATCCCTTATATATTAGAAAGATTTATAAATCAGGAAACATAGTTGGGTGGTGTTATTTATGGAGGAGATAAGCTTGACAAGTAGTATCCCTGCTGATGAGTTGCTTTCTCTTCATGGCATCAACGGCAGGGTTATAAGGTCCACTGAAAGCCTGTGTCCTGTCTGCGTGTCTGAGGGAAAGTATGGGAATATGAAGGTTGGAGCCGTTATTTACGAGGAATCCGGCAAGGTGTGGATTGTCAAGCATTGCAGAGAGCATGGATTGACCAAAGAAATATACTGGGAGGACTATGAGTTGTACAGACGTGCCTCAGAGTATGCAGACCCAGGTATAAAGCTCTTAAATCCTGGTATCTCAACTGAGAACATCCACTGTCCCGGTAACTGTGGGCTGTGCAGTGAGCATGAGTCTCACACTGCACTTGGCAATATTGTCCTGACGAACAGATGTAACCTATCATGCTGGTACTGCTTCTTCTATGCAAAAAATGGAAGCAATATTTACGAACCCACGCTTGAGCAGATACGTGATATGCTCAGAAATCTAAAGCGTGAGAAGCCTGTTGGTGCTGATGCAGTACAGTTCACCGGTGGTGAACTCACACTCAGGGAGGATTTAATTGATATTATAGGAGTGGCCAAGGAGGAGGGTTTTGACCACATCCTTATCAACACCAATGGCATTAAAATATCCCAGGACCCTGAGCTTGCAAAGCGTATAATAGAGGCGGGAAATGTAAACAATGGCAATATTATTCTCTACATGAGCTTTGACGGTGTAACTCCCGGAACAAATACCAAGAACTACTGGGAGATACCGCGTGCTATTGAGAACTGCAGAAAAGCAGGATTACAGGTAGTACTTGTGCCTACGGTTATACGGGGTGTTAATGATAACGAAATAGGTGATATTGTCAGATTTGCCCTTGCTAATCTTGATGTTGTCCGTGGAGTTGACTTTCAGCCAGTCTCTCTGGTCGGAAGAATGAGCAAAGAAGAGAGGCAGAATAGAAGGATAACTATCCCAAGTGTAATAAAGAAGCTTGAAGAGCAGCTCGATGGCATGGTAACACCTGATGACTTTTTTCCTATTCCGAGTGCCTGTGCCATAACTGACCTTATGGAGATGCTCTCTGGCAAAAAGAAGTATAGACTTTCAACTCACTTTGCCTGCGGCATGGCGACCTATCTGTTCAAAGAAAATGGCAGGTTCGTGCCCATTACGCATTTTCTGGATGTGGAAGGTTTGATTAAAAGCCTGCATATGATTACCAGAAAAATGAAGGCTGGTAGGGTAGTGGGTAAAGCCAGCGGCGTAATTTCTGCAGTGAAGCTGATTGGGAATATCAGGGGATATGTACACAATAGTCCAGATGGCGTCAGTATCAGAAAAACCTTCGTGAGCAGCCTTATTCATAGAAGTTACAATGCATTCATTGATCTTCATGAGAACTCACTTTTTATAGGCATGATGCATTTTCAGGATACATATAATTATGATGTCGAGCGCGTACGCAAGTGCAGCATACACTATGCAACGCCTGACGGCAGGATAATTCCATTCTGTGCCTTTAACGTTATACCCGGGCTTTACCGGGACAGAATACAGGAAAAGTACAGTATTCCTCAGAGTGAGTGGGAAGCAAAGAACGGGAGAAGACTGGAAGATGATAACTACAGGCGAAACTTCAGCAGGGAGGAAAAAGAGGAGATAATACGATTCTATGAGCAGTGTGTAAAGATGGGGTGAGGAGATGAATACCAGGGGGATTGTAAAGACTGGTAGAGTATTCCTTGGCAATAGGTTCTCCCGTGCCCTGCTCAAATTCTATACAAAAAAAGATTCCACCGGCAATATAATTCTTAATAAAAAATTACAGAGATATTTCAATGGTGAAGTTACAACCGGTGAAAAGTTAGGAATTGCGCCTATTACTCTTGTGTTGAAAATGGGGCGCGGTTTATTCGGTGTAGATGAGAAACCCTTCAGAGAATGGTTCCAGAATGCCACTAACAGGCGTGGGCTTGTTAATGCAATAAGGAGCATAGGTGAGTATGGTGTTACTATGCCTCAGAAATTCAGTGCACCCTTTCTGGTAGTGTGGAACTATACAAATGCCTGTAACCTGCACTGCAGGCACTGCTACCAGAAGGCAGGAGAACCGTTGAAAGACGAGCTGAGTACTGAGGAGCGCCTAGGGGTTGTGGACCAGCTAATCCATGAGGATGTGGTCTTTCTTGCATTGTCAGGAGGAGAGCCCCTTCTTAGAGAAGACATTTACGAAGTTGCAAAGCGAGCAAGTGATGAAGGAATATTTGTTTCTATGGCGACCAATGGCACTTTATTAACAAAAAAACGCGTTGAAAAGCTGGTGAAATATGGTGTTAAACACGTACAGGTTAGCCTGGATGGAGCTACTCCTCAAATACATGATGCCTTCCGTGGGGTAAGCGGTGCCTGGGATAAGACCATCAGGGGAATAAAGAACTCTGTCGGGAGTGATTTGATGACTACAATAGCAACGACAATAACGAGGCATAACTACAATGACTTCGATAAGATTGTTGCACTGGCGGAGAAATTGAAAGTTGACCAGCTCGTGATATACAATTTCATTCCTACCGGCAGGGGAAAGGAGATAATTCAAACAGATATTACGCCGTCAATGAGAGAGAAACTGCTGCACAGGGAATATGATCTTCTAGCAGGAGGATTTGATTTAGTAACAACAGCTCCTCAACTCGCCAGAATATGCGTTTCGAGTTCTGAGAATGGCCCAATGGCCATGGGCCATTTTGCAAGTCGCGAATTTGATAGCAGGCTCCGCATGGCTGCTGATTTTATTGGCGGCTGTGGTGCAGGTAGGACATACTGCGCTATTCAACCCAACGGTGATGTTACGCCCTGCGTCTTCATGCCAATCGTTGTCGGAAACCTGAGAGAGGCAGACCTGGAGGAGATATGGAGGAACAGCGATGTGCTAAAGTCCCTGCGGGTAAGGGATGACCTCAAGGGAAGCTGTGGGAAGTGCAAATATCGTTATCTATGTGGTGGATGCAGGGCAAGGGGACATGCTTACTTTGGCGATTTTAAGGCTTCAGACCCTGGCTGCATATACAACGAAAAACTGTGGGAGGATATTGCTTTATAAGAGCTATACTGCAAAAAAAGTAACTCTTGTTTTCTGGCAGGAAGTTTACCAGTCAAAGCAAACTTTCATAATTTTTCACTTCTTTGGTCAGATTTTCATTTTCAATCTCAAGCTTACTTGTCCTATCTTTAAGATTTTGAATTTCCATCTCATTCTCTTCCAGCTTTTTCTCTTTTGAAGATATGTCTTCCTTAAGCTCCTTTATATGCCTTGTGAGAGTTTTCACCTCAACATCAAGCGCTGTAGCCTCTTTCGAAAGTTTTTTAATCTCCCTTTCCTTTTCAAGGAGCTGTTTCTTCTTTTCTTCCAAGTCTTCCTTTAGAGATTCCATTTTAGTTTTATATTGAGTATTTTCAGTGGTAATTTCGGTTATCCTTTTCTCCTTCTCATCAAGCTCATTCTTCAGCAGTTCATTCTCTTTGTTCAAACTGTTCAGTTTAATATCTTTACTCTCCAGATTAAGATGAAGAGTCTCCAGTTCCTCTGAAAGTCTCTTTAATTCCTCCTCAAGTTCGGTAGCCAGACTTTCATATTTCTGAGTTAAAGCTCTTACTTTCTCTTCATAAAATTCTTTTTCTTTATCGTGCATGATAATCACTTATTATTAAAAGGTGGAGTGGGGGGGATTTGAACCCCCGACCGCTCGATCTTCAGTCGAGCGCTCTCCCAATCTGAGCTACCACTCCTTAACAAAGTATTGAATAGAATAAAGCTTTTACTTTAAATATTTTGCTCTCGACTAAAGCAATTATATACAAAAATAGATATGCTATGTCTCGGGGGTAATGGAGATGCAGAAAGGGGTTCAGATAGATGAGGTCTATGTAAACCCCTTTCTGAAAGGTTGGAGGTGAACTGGCTTAAAAACTTCTTACTTCACCTGACATGGATAATATATAATTACCTATATTAAACATTATTGTTCACTATATTGTAGAGAGGGTTAACATATATGTTTAACAAAAGAATTAAAAAGATTGAAAGGAAGAGTATAGGTGGTGTTAGAATGATCAAACTTCAGAAAACTACAAAGGGAGCATATTTTATTATATTACCAAGGGACATTATAAGGATTGCAGGATGGAAGGAAGGTGATGAAATCGATGTGCGTCTTGGCAGTGACATATCGCCGGGAAGCAGAGACCTTGTTCTTCTGAAGAAGTAGCAAAGCTTTATTAGTCAATATTTGTCAGTCACCCACGGCTTAAAGCACGTGGGCTTGTCCCGTGAGGGGCAGGAGCAATTGGTTGATTAGGAGGCATTGGATATGCAGCAGTTATTGGTAGAGTTCAAGAACACACCAGAGAATACCCCTCAAGTTCTCTGCTCTGTAAGTGAGGTATTAAACAGAGAGGAAACTCTAAGTGTGCCTCGCAAAGTACTGGCTGATAACAGCTCCGATGAGGACTTACACTCTGGCAAGAGTGGACAGGACTTGCGAGTTCCTGTCATAAATATGCATAAGAAACTGTGTTTATCTGATAGTGCGAGAAACAGGGAGCAGATTGAAATACCTGCTGGTTTGGTTTGGATTAAAAATTATTATTTTTATACAAATTTTAAAAGGTGTGAGGTACGGCAATTCCTCCACCCAGTGAAATGGGTGGTCTCATTGCCCAGATTATTATGAAATATTCTAAGCTGGCTGATGTTTATGAAAAACTTGAATTTACTTCCAGCAAGCTTGAAAAGACAGATATTATTTCGGAGTTTTTAAAGGAAACTCCTGAAGATATTCTTAAAATAGTGTCAATGCTTCTAACAGGACAGGTTTTTCCTGAATGGGCTGAGCTGGAACTTGGAGTTGGACCCAGCCTTCTTTATGATACAATAAGTTTTGTGACGGGTGTAAAGCCAGCGGAGATAAAAAATTTGCTTGCAAAAGAGGGGGACATAGGTAATGTTACAGAGAAGATATTGAAGAAGAAGGTGCAGCACATACTCTTTAAAAAAGAGTTAACTGTGGAGCAGGTTTACACCTCTTTTGAAAGGATTGCAAGAGCGTACGGCTCAGGCTCTCAGAATAAAAAGGTTAAATATCTTGCAGAGTTATTGAGCAATGCCTCACCCAAAGAGGCAAAATATATCGTGAGGATTGTATTGGGAGAGCTTAGAATTGGTGTTGCAGAAGGTCTTGTGAGGAATGCCATAGCTAAAGCCTTCAATATTGAGGTAAATCTTGTGGAAAGAGCCTTCATGCTTGCAAATCACATTGGAATTGTGGCCAAAGCTGCAAAAAACGGAAAAGATGCCCTGGAAAAAATAAGAATAAAAGTGTTTATTCCAATAAGACCAATGCTAGCTCAAATAGCACCTGATATTCAGCATGTGCTTAAAGAACTGGGAGAAGCTGCTATGGAGATAAAGTATGATGGGGCAAGAGTTCAGATTCACAAGAAGGGTGACGAAATTAAGATATATTCAAGGAGACTCGAGAATGTAACAGAGGCTCTACCCGATATAGTAAAAATGGCACGGGAGGCTATAAAGGCTGATGAGGTGATAATTGATGGAGAGACCGTTGCAATTGACACTGCTACAGGTAAACCAAGAGCCTTTCAGGAAATACTGAAGCGCTTCAGAAGGAAGCATAATATTGCAGGAATGTTGGAAAAAATACCTTTTGAAACATATATTTTTGATGTAATGTTTGTGAATGGAAAAGAAACTATAGATATGAATTTTAGAGAAAGAAGACAGGTTATTGAGGAGGTTATCAAGCCTGTAAAAGGAAAGTTCGGAACTGCAGAACAGATTATAACTTCAGATTTTGATGAAGCCGAAAAGTTCTATCACCACGCTCTTAATAAAGGACATGAAGGAATTATGATAAAGAATCTGAAAGCACCTTATATACCGGGGGCAAGAGTTGGTTATATGTATAAGATTAAGCCTACGATGGAGACTCTTGACCTTGTTGTTATAGGTGCTACATGGGGAACCGGCAAGCGCTCGGGCTGGCTTGGAAGCTATTTCCTTGGAGTCAGAGATGAAATTACAGGAGAATTTCTGCCAGTTGGCAGGGTTGCAACAGGTTTAAGCGAGGAACAGCTTAAAGAGCTAACCTCCAGCCTAAAGCCATTGATAGAATATGAAGAAGGCCAGAAAGTAACGTTGAAACCCATGCTTGTTGTTGAGGTAGCCTACCAGGAAATTCAGCGTTCACCTAACTATAAATCCGGCTATGCTCTGAGATTTCCAAGAGTTGTCAGGATAAGGGACGATAAATCTTCAAGGGAGGCTGATACTAAAGATAGACTTATCTCATTATATAACCTCCAGGCAACTTCTGAAAAAAAGAAGCTTGATTTATGAGAGTTTAGAAAATGATAATATTGATTACAGGTACCCCCGGGACAGGGAAAAGCACAACTGCACAGCTTGTAGCTGAAGCCCTTGGCGTTCAGAATCTGAGGATTTCTGATTTAATAGATGATAATATAGTTATTGGAAGAGATGAAGAAAGGGAAAGTCTCGAGATTGATATAGGAAAGCTCTATGAAAAGATAAAGAAAATAGAGTTGAAGGATACAGTTATAGAGGGACATCTCTCCCACCTTCTTCCATTTGAAGATGCTATTGTTATTGTGCTAAGGGCAAGACCAGAAGTGCTTGAGGAGAGACTGAAAGCCAAAGGCTTCAACAGGAGGAAAATCAAAGAAAATCTTGAAGCCGAAGCTATTGATGTCTGCCTTATAGAGAGCTTTGAAATGCATAAGAAGGTTTATGAAATCGACACTTCTGAACTTTCTCCCGAAGAGGTTGTAGAAGCAGAGCTTGAGATTATTTCTGGGAAGGGTGAGAGTTATCTTCCTGGCAAAATTGACTGGAGTGATTATTTTCTTAGGCAAGATTAATATTAAATGATATTCTAATTTTATTGAGGTAGTAGTATGGAAGAAGAAGCTTATGATAGCTATATCAGAGCAGGAAATATAGGAAAGCAGGTAATGCAGGAAGGGCTTGAAAAAATCAGAGAGGGGGAGAAGTTACTGAATGTTGCTGATTATATTGAGAATAAAATAAATGAGCTGGGTGGAAAACCAGCCTTTCCTGTTAATATCTCAATTGATGATATAGCTGCTCACTATTCACCAACCGCCTGGGACGAATCGGTTTTCTCAGAAGGCGATATGGTAAAACTTGACATTGGTGTGCATATCAATGGCTATATAGCTGATATGGCAAAAACTAAAGTTATAGATAGTTCTGAGGATAATGAGGTTATAATGGCTGCTGAAGAGGCTCTAAAGAGTGCCATAGATATTATTAAGCCTGGAGTGAAGACAAATGAGATTGGAGATGTTGTTGAGACGGCTATAAAAGAGTTTAACCTCAAGCCAATTGAAAATCTGACAGGACACAAGCTGGACAGATTTTCCCTGCATGGCGGCATAACTATACCGAATATTAAAACAAGACATGGCGATACTATTTATGAAGGGGACGTTTTTGCAATAGAGCCATTCTCAACTTCTGGTTTTGGGAAGGTTGTGGAGAAGCAGGAGGCAATAATTTTTAAATATGTGAAAGATAAGCCCATGAGGATGAGAGAGTCGAGAATTCTCTTAAAGCATGTAAAGAAAAACTTTTTTTCTCTGCCTTTTGCCGAACGCTGGGTTGCGAAGCTCATGCCAAGACACAGGCTCTATATTGCTCTGAGGCAGCTCTCTTATGCAGGAGCTTTATATGCCTACCGCATACTGAGAGAGAAGGAGAGAGCAAAAGTTGCTCAGGCTGAGCATACTGTAATAGTTACTGGTGAAGGCTGCGAGGTTATAACAAAGTGAAATTTGAAAAAATTATTCCCGAGCTTGAGACTGTTGCATAACCCGTCTTAAAAATCCTTCATCTCTCCACACACGCCATTTATTCAAAATTTATCCTGTCAGTTTTGATTTTCACCATGTTTTCCTGTAATTTCACCTGAGAATTCCATTTTTATCCGTTTTACCTATCTATTTCGCATCTTTCTAGTCTTTTTTTCAGGTTGTCGACGAGAGCCCTCGGCATTCACTGTTTTCACCTAAGTTGAGCAGCTTTAC
>BDTY01000046.1 GCA_002897955.1 archaeon BMS3Bbin15 | reverse complement strand
CACACAGGGTTCCTGTGAGTGGGGCATCCAATGCAATTAAAGGGGATATAATAGCAAAAGAAGACAATTTAAAACTTAGAATTGACGCAAAATACACAATATCGAAAGAAAGGATAAAAATAAGGAGAGAAAGTCTTGAGAAAATTGAGTATGAGGCAGAAGATGAGGAGATTCCTCTTGTAGTTTTCTCATTTTACAGACACAGAAAACTTTACTGTATTGTTAGTTCTGAATTCTTATCGAATGAGGTTGAAAAAAAGAAAAACACATGGGCGAGAGATACTGTACTTCTGAAAAAAAATGAGCTTGACATACTTCCCATGGAGCTTGAATTTAAAGATGATATGAAAAGTTATTTAATTTTAGAGCTTGGAAATTTTATGGATATTGTGAGGAATTGAGTTATACTATAAATATACATTATTAAAAAGTTCTCCTGCTTTCATATCAGGTTCCTAATGTAATAATGCGGTGAATACCAGGCCACAACAGACTTTAATTCGAACCTCTCTACCCCACCATTTACAGTGCTCTTTTAAGATATTAATTGCAATGTTCACATCTCGCAGACTCAGACCGCACTCCCTTATGAAGTTCTCTCCTCATGTATACTCCACAGTCAAAACACCATGTGAAAGTTCCCTTGGCGTCTATCTTCACAAGAATCAACCAGCTTTTTTTCATACTTATTTATCTCCTCTCTTTTTTACTGACCCTCACAGACCAGAAGGAAGCATTTTCAATAATTATATTTAGCTGTTTTAATACTCTCTTCGTAGGGCGGCTGTGTCCTTTTATGTTTCTCCATGTGTAAGAATACAACCTCTACTTATTCTGAAAAAGTACTATTTATACCTTTTGTTTTATGAAAACGCATAATAAAGTAGAGTTCTTATTAGTTTTAAATAATAAGTCAGGGTTTTCATATAAAAATATAAGAACATTTGTAAATCGAACATAAAATAACTTCTCAGTAAATAGATATATAGCGTAACAATAATTGATAACAGTCATTTTCTCTGCATCATTGAACATCTCTTTCGAAAGGAGAATTTCCAGCAGGCTGGTTAAACGTGCGAACAATAAAAAAATTTATATCCTTCAGATTATAAGATAACATAGCGATGAAGTCCGCCTGTAATTGCTCTTTGAAGCTGATGACTTCTGCTTTCGAATTACAGGGTGATGGAATGGAAGGTAGCGATACCTATATGGAAAAGTTGATATATTCTCTCAAAAAACATCCCAGGCCTCAGAAAAGAAAGGAAGTTGCCTGGATGCTGGGAGAAAAGAAAGAAAAAGTAGCTGTGGCAGCGTTAATTGAATCACTTGACTCTGACCCTGACATATTTGTAAGAGCTGCTGCTGCAGAAGCCCTCGGTAAGATTGGTAGCAGAAAGGCAATCTCAATTCTCGAGCATGCCAGTATTCATGATATGGTCCCAGTAAGAAAAAGAGCAGAGGAAGCTCTGAAGGCAATAAGTGAAACTTCCAGAAGCAGGACAAATTAACAATTATCAGGAAAAGAGGAGCAGGAGATACAGAAGCTTCCAGAAATAACAAACCTTAAATTCAAAGGCTCATAATACCTATTAAATTCGAGGGAATAATTGTGAGGGATTGTATGAAAGAATATGATTTAATAGCCATTGGGACAGGTTCTGTTATGAATATTCTTAATGGTTATATTGCAAGAAATGCTGATGCAAGGGTTGCTGTTATCGACAGAGATGAACCTGGTGGGATATGTCTGACAAGAGGTTGTATACCCTCAAAAATACTTTTTTATCCTGTTGAGCTTCTCTCAGATATATGGAAGGCAGGACAGTTCGGAATTAATTTAAATATAAAAAATATAAACTTCCGGAAGATAATGAATAGAATGAGGGGGATTATAAGAAAAGACATAGCAAAAATAGAAAAGGGACTGAAATCTCACCCAAATATAGATTACTACAGGGCAGAAGCAAGATTTATAGCACCTTACACTCTTGTGGTGAATGGAGAAGAAATAAAGGCTGATACAATTCTTATATGCTCAGGTTCACGCCCCCTGATACCAAAGATAAAGGGTCTCGAGGAAACAGGTTATCTAACAAGCGACACTCTCTTACAGCTTAAAAATCTGCCTGAAAGTCTTGCAATAATAGGTGGAGGATATATAGCAGTCGAATACGGAAACTTCTTTGCAAAGCTGGGCAGCAAGGTTAAGGTAATTGAAATGCTTCCCAGAATTCTTGCAAATGAAGAGCCCGAGCTATCACAGGCTGTTGAAAATGAGTTGAGAAAATTTGCAGAACTGCATACTTCCCAGAGAGTGGTAGAGATTAAAAAAGAAGGAGATACAAAAAAGATAATTACAAGAGACTCTGAAAACAGAAGAATAGTAGTGGAGGCAGAAGAGATTCTTCTTGCTGCCGGAAGAGCTTCAAACTCAGACATCCTAGAGCCTGAGAAGGGTGGCATAAAAACAGACCGCAGAGGATGGATTCTTGTGAATGAATATCTTGAAACATCTCAACTGGGGGTTTATGCTCTCGGGGATGCCAACGGAAAATTCATGCTGAAAAATGTTGCAAATCAAGAAGCGAAGGTTGTTTTCTACAATGCGGTTCTGGGGAAGATGGAGAAGATGAGCTACGATATTGTGCCTTATGCGGTATTTACAGAGCCTGAAATCGCATCTGTTGGCTTGAAGGAAAAGGAAGCTATAGATAAATATGGCAAAAATGAGATTCTAATAGGCTATGAAAGATACATGGATACCGGCAAGGGAATTGCCATGAATGCAGAGGGCTTTGTAAAAATTATATTAAAAAAAGATGGAACAATTCTCGGGGCTCATATAGCTGGAAAAAATGCCTCTATTTTAATTCAGGAAGTGGTGAATCTAATGTATGCTGAAGCTGGCTCCCATACCATGCTCAAAGCTATGCATATTCACCCTGCTCTCAGCGAAGCAGTCAAATGGGCTTTCACCAATCCAATGGATATAGAAGCTTATCACAGAGTTCGGAATTAAGAAAACTTTATTATATTAAAGAACAATTTAATATCATGTTCAATCTCCCAACCCCTGATGAGCTTAAAAAGCATAGAAAGATGCTGGGTTTAACCCAGGCCGAACTGGCAAGGAAAGCAGGGGTAAGTCAGCCACTCATAGCAAGGATTGAAGCAGGGGATATTGACCCCAGGCTTTCCACAATCTCAAAAATAGTTGATGTGCTCAAACGCAAAGAGGTTATTGTAAACCTTCCTGTCAAAGAGATTATGAAGTCTCCAGTTCTTTTTATCTCTCCAGAAAGCACACTGAAAGAGGCTTCAAAGCTTATGGAGAAATACGGGATTTCCCAGCTTCCTGTAGTTAGCGAGGGTAGGCAGCTCGGAAGTATATCTGAAGAGCTTGTTGTAAATGAAATAAGCTTCACAAAACCTGAGAAGATAGCTGAGAAAAAGGTAAAGGATGTTATGAAGAGCGGATTCCCAACAGTTGGAAAGGATGCAGATATAAGTATGATATCAAAGCTCATGGAGAGTAGCAGTGTTGTGCTTGTAATGGAAATGGGCAAAATTATCGGAATAATTACCAGAGCCGACCTTATGAAACTTATGTGAATTTTCTGCCAGAAACTCTATTCTTTGTTAACGAATTTTTAGATATCATGCCATCAGGAGTCAGAGAAAAGACAGTTAAAATTAACAGAATGTTTTCATCAATTGCAGATAGATACGACCTGGCAAATACCCTGCTGAGCTTTAATACAGATACTTTCTGGCGAAGGTTTGCTGTTGAAAAAACAGGAGTTACTTCTGGCAATAAAGTTCTGGATGTAGCAACTGGAACAGGAAAAATTGCCTTTCAACTTGAAAAAAAGGTGGGTGTAGCAGGTTTCGTTGCCGGTGTCGATTTCAATGAGGAGATGCTAAAGATAGCCAAAACCAGAGCTGAAAACAGGAGGGTTGCCTTTCTCAGGCAGGATGCTCTCAGACTTGCTTTCAGAGATAACAGTTTTGATGCCGTTACAGTTGGGTTTGGTGTACGCAATATGGCTTCTGTTGAAAGGGCTGTTGCTGAAATGGCCAGAGTTGTCAGGAAAGGCGGTAGAGTTGTAATACTGGAGTTCACAATGCCCCGGAATAAAATAATCAGAGCTCTATATTCCTTTTACTTCTTCAATATCCTTCCCCTTCTTGGAGGAGTTATAGCAGGTGACAGAGATGCTTACTCTTATCTTCCAGAGAGCGTTGAGGCTTTTCCAAAGCCCATGGAGCTCATGAAAATCATGGAGAAGCTCGGGATGGATGTGGAATATAATCTTCTCACCTTTGGAACTGTTGCAGTGCATGTAGGTGTAAAAAAATGACGAGAAAATTCTGTGTTAGCTGTGGAAAGACAGAAAAAGAGCTTATATCAGGTTTATGCAGTGAATGCTTCAACCGTGAGAAAGTTAAGATATCGGTGGATAGAAAAGTAAAAGGTATGGTGTGCAGGAACTGCTTCTCTATTTACTATAAGAGATGGAACAGTTTTAGTGGCAGCCTTGAGGAAGCTGCTGTTGAAGCAGCATTTGTTGCTGCTGAAAACAATATATACGTGGAGAATATTGAAGAGCCTGCTGTTGGCATCGAGGCTCTGGAAGTTATAAGTACATCACCCAGAGATTATCTTGTCACCCTTAAAATCAGGGTAAAAGATGAAAAGCGGAATATAGAGAGAAGTCTTGATGTGAAAGTTCCAGTTAAACTCAGCATTTGCCCCACATGTCAGAGAAGTGTTTCAAGGTATTATGAAGCCATAGTGCAACTGCGTGGTCTTGAAAAGAAAAGCCCCGATGAGAGGGAGAAAATCAGGGCAGCCATGGAAAAAGCAATTCTTTCCCAGAATGATTTAAATACCTTCATATCCGAGCTGAAGAAAATAAGGGGAGGTTATGATTTCTATGTTGGGTCAGCAAAAGCCGCCAGAAAGGCAGTAAATATTTTAAGGGGAAAGTATGGCGGTTTTCTGAAGGAATCTTCAAAGCTCTTTGGAATGGGTAGAAACGGAAAAGAACTTTATAGAATAACATATTTACTAAAACTCCCTGAATTCAGCCTGGGTAATATTATTGAGGATATGGGAAAACTATACCAGATTATATGGCTTAAAGGAAATTTAGTATCTCTATTTGACCTGAAAGAAAGGAGAAGTTCAGGTACATCACTCTCAAAAATTGAGAAGAATAAGATTGTGGCAGAAAAAAGAGACTACATTAAGGCGATTGTTACTGAAGTTAGAAATGATGAGATTCAGCTTCTTGATATGCAGGAATACAAAACTTTTTATCTTCACCTGAATATAGCCCTTAAGGTTGGAAATGAGGTTAATACTATAAAGCTGAATGATACTTACTATCTGTTAAAGACTGAAGAGGAAGATTAACATGGACATTGAAGAGAGAATAAGACTTATAAAAGGTGTGGGCGAGGAAGTTGTAACAGAAGAGGAGTTAAGGCAGCTTTTAGAAACAAAAACTGTGCCTGTTGCCTATGATGGCTTTGAACCAAGCGGACTGGCACACCTGCCTGTTGGAGTTTACAGACCTCTTCTTCTGAAAGACCTTCTTGATGCGGGAGTTAAATTCAAACTTCTCCTTGCTGACAGCTTTGCATGGATAAACAACAAATTCGGTGGTGACCTTGAAAAAATAAGAGAGGCAGGCGAATATTTTATTGAAGTATGGAAGGCTGCAGGCGTGGATATGAAAAAGGTTGAGGTTATATGGCACAAGGAGTTCTTTGATAATCCCGAATACTGGAAGAAGGTTGTTCTTGTAGCCAGAAATCATACTCTGAGGAGGACTATGAGAAGTCTTGCCATCGCTGGAAGGGGCGAGGATATATCCCAGCCCACTGCCTTTGTTTTCTATCCGAGCATGCAGTGTGCCGATATATTCCATATCAAGGCAGACATATGCCAGCTTGGTATGGACCAGAGAAAGGTGAATATGCTTGCAAGGGAAATAGCATCAAAAAAGGCACTGGTGCAGCATCTCGACTACAGTGGCTGTGGAGTAGGAGGTAAACCGGTCATAGTTAGCCACCATATGCTTGTTGGCCTGGAAGGCCTGAAGGATAAGGAGGAGAGTTCCCTCTCGAAAGTCCAGGCTGCAATAAATGCCAAGATGTCAAAATCCAAACCTTCTTCAGCTATTTTTGTGCATGACACCAGAAAAGAAATAAAAAATAAGATAAGGAAGGCTTACTGCCCTGCAAAGATTGTCGAGGGAAATCCAATACTGGACTACAGCAGGGAAATTATCTTCAGAGCCTTTGATGAGTTAACCATTGAAAGACCAGAAAAGTTTGGAGGAGATATAACCTACTATTCCTATGAGGAGCTTGAAAAAGACTATATCATAGAAAAGCTCCATCCCATGGATTTGAAGATTAGCGTGGCTGAGTATCTTAATAAGCTGATAGAACCTATAAGAGACCATTTTGAGAAGGACAGAAGAGCCAGAGAACTCTATGAAAACATTGCCAGTTATGAAATTACAAGATAACTTAAAGCCCTGCTTATAACATCGCTGTATTCACCATTTTCAAATAGAATCTTCACAGCCCTCAGCTTGAACTCTGCTTCTCCTATAAGCATTTCGATTTAATTCAATAGTCACACTCTCTCTTGCGATGTTCTGGTAAAATCCAGTGTTAAAATTCTTCATCTGCTCGTATTCTTCCACTGTAGCCACTTTGGCAGAAATATATACCCCCGTCTCCAGCAGGACATCAACAGCTATTTCAGAGAGATTCTTCTGCATCTCGAACCGATTTGTAGTAGTTATGACCAGCACATCTATATCGCTTTCTTCTTTGCCTTCTCCATGCTAATCATATCACAAACTTAAAAATTGGGAGTAGTATAACAGAGACCTCCTGCCATAATCATTTCTAAAGTTTTATAAGGTTATTCATATATTAGTAATAAAAAGGTGATGATTTGGCAAGACCACAGAAAGATGAACCTCAGTTGAGAAGGTTAAGACTCCCCGAGAGAGAGGAGGTATTTGGTATAGTAGAGCAGCTTAGAGGTGGCTCGAGAATGCTTGTTATGTGTTCCGACAACAAGACAAGGCTTTGCAGAATTCCGGGAAAAATAAGAAGAAGAATCTGGGTCAAAGAAGGTGATGTGGTTATAGTTAAGCCATGGACCGTACAGAGTGACGAAAAGGCAGATATTGTATGGCGCTACACAAAGACCCAGGTTGATAGACTTAACAATATGGGACTTCTTGACTTCACATGATTGAGAAAAAAATTTCAAAAATTGACAAGAAAATAGACAAGATGAGGAAGAGAGTCAAAGGCGTTGAGGATTATAAAGTAGCTAATGAAGTCTTTGACAACTCCACTCTGTTAACTCTATATCATTTTGCAAAGAACGGCTCCATAGACATCCTTCATGGTGTTATCAAAGCCGGAAAGGAAGCCAATGTTTTTCTGGCAGATGATAGAAACGGTAGAAAGATTGCTGTTAAAATATATATGGTTACTGCCAGCGATTTCCGAAATATGCTAAAATATATAGAGGGAGACAGGCGCTTCAGGGGATTTCATAAGAATAGAAGAGGTATAATTTATACATGGGTTAAGAAAGAGTTTAAAAATCTTGAAAGAGCCCATGAAGCTGGAGTAATGGTTCCAGAACCAATTGCCTTCAGAAATAACGTGCTTCTCATGGATTTCATAGGTACAAATGGAAAAAATGCTCCTATGTTGAAGAATATTGAAGTAGAGGACCCAGAGAAGATTCTCTCCGATATTATAGAGGATTATAATAAACTTTACTGCAAAGCCAATCTCGTGCACTCCGACCTCAGCGAATACAATATCCTTATTAAGGATAACAGTATCCCCTACCTTATTGACTTTTCCCAGGCAGTTATAAGAGAACATCCCGGTGCAGCGGATTTTCTTAACAGGGATGTGAAAAACCTGACAAGATATTTTAAAAAATATTTCGATGTTGCTGAAGAGGAAATTTATAAGAGAATTACTTTATGCGGATAGGTGAATAGTTTGGAATATGTAAAAATACCTGGAGATAGAATTGGAGTCCTTGTGGGAACAAAAGGAGAGACAAAGAAAGATATCCAGGATAAAGTAGGTATAGCTCTTACTGTGGATAAAGACGGCACAGTAACTATAGAGAGGACAGGAGATGACCCTCTGGCTGAATGGAAAGGCAGAGATATTGTCAGGGCAATAGCAAGGGGAGTTAATCCTGAAAAGGCTATGCTACTGTGCAGAGAGAATTATATGCTTGAGATTATTGACCTCAGAGATTTAGTATCAGGTGACAGAGCTCTTAGGAGACAGAAAGCAAGGATTATAGGCAGGTCAGGCAAAACAAGAACACATATTGAAGATTTAACCACCTGTTATATCTCCATATATGGCAAAAGCGTTGCTATTATTGGCGAGCTTGAAGAGCTTCAGGTAGCAAAGAAAGCCGTTGTCATGCTTGCCATCGGAAAACCTCACAGTGCTGTATACAGATTTCTGCAGAACAAAGCAAGAGAATTCAAAGAAAGAAGAATGCTCCACCTCTGGAAAAAGCCTGGAGAAGGATATGAGGATTATCCACGTCCTTTCTAACTGAATCCAGTTTTTTGCAATGAAACAAAGGCTTAGAAATGTTAAGTTGTATATTCACTATTTATTTTAACATAATCATAGGTCAGGTCGCATCCAAAGGCAGTGGCTTTAGCTTTGCCAAGACCTAAATCTAACGTTATGTAAATTTCACTGCCTGCAAACACCTTCTCAGCCTCTTCAAGCTCCTCTGTACCGTCAAGAGCAAGTGGCTTTCCTTTTCTCACAAGACACGCCTCACGTCCTCCAGGCTCTGAAATAAATAGAGAGATTTTATTCTGCTCGAGATTACAGCCTGAATAACCCACTGCTGACACAATTCTTCCCCAGTTGGGGTCTCCCCCAAAAACAGCAGTCTTGACAAGATTTGAACCAACAATAGCTCTGGCAGCTTTCCTAGCATCTTCCAGAGAAGCTGCATTTTTAACTCTGGCCTCAATATACTTTGTTGCTCCCTCTCCATCCCTTGCTATCATCTTAGCCAGTTCTTTTGCAACAAAATTCAAAGCATCTGTGAAATTCTCATCCACATCCCTATTCCCAGCCACCCCATTTGCAAAAAGCACAACCACATCATTTGTGCTTGTGTCGCCATCAACCACAAGAAGATTAAAGCTATCCTCAACAGCCTCTGAAAGAATTGCATCAATTTTATCTTCAGGGATATAGGCACTGGTGGTTATAAAACAGAGCATAGTCGCATGATTCAAATCGGGTGCTATCATTCCAGAACCTTTGGCAATCCCGCCTATTTCAACGACAGTACCATCGTTGAGAACAGTTTCTACTGAAACAACCTTTTCAAAAGTATCTGTTGTCATAATAGCCCTTGCTGCCTCCACTGAAGCACTGCTCTCAGAAGAGAGCCTCTGTGAAGCCCTCTCAATCAGGCCTTCAATCACATCCATATCAAGTTGCCTGCCAATAACACCTGTCGAAGCCACAAGAAAATTATCCAAACTCAGGTTTAATCTGGAGGCCACAGCACTGCACATTACCCCTGCATCCGCCATACCTCTTTCACCTGTAAAGGCATTGGCATTGCCAGAGTTTGCAACAACTCCATAAACCTCTTTCTCTGCATGTTCAGCCGAAACAAGCAGAGGTGCGGCCTTTATTTTATTGCTGGTTATCATGAGCGATGTGGTACATCTCCTTTCACTCAGAACTATAGCCAGCCCATACTTTCCATCTATTACCCCGGCAGCACTGAAACCTTTCACACACACGCCTTTCTCAGTAACTTTCATATTATCCCCTTCATAAGACAACTTCAGTTCCCTTAAAACTCTTCCCTTTAATGGCTCTTTCCATATTCTCAAGGTCTCTGCCGTTGAGCACAAAAGTTCTTATTCTGTCCCGGATTATTATTCTCGCAGCCTTTATATCAAGAATTGTCGTAATACCTGCCCTGTGCTCTCCCTTTATAATACCCAGAAGCTCCTTTGGCCCTACCCTCCGAAGCATTCTGGCTTCTGGAAACTTTCTGGGGTCTTTATCATATATGCCATCAACATTTGAAGCATTGATAAGCAGGTCAGCTTTTATTTTACTTGCCAGCATGGCAGATACAGCATCTGTTGTATGCCCTGGTAATGTACCCCCCATAACAACATTATCATCTTCAACCTTATCTATATCAACCAAAATTCTCTTTTCTGCCTCCTCTCCAAGAGCTAATAGTATAATAGAAGCATTCATTCTTGTGGCCAGAATTCCAATCTCATCGCAGAACTCTTCAGAAGCTCCAAAGCTTCTTGCAGCTTCTATATAATCTCTGGCTATTTTCCCACCGCCTACAACAGTAGATATAGATATATCCTCTTCTTTAAGCCTGAGCACCATATCAGCATAACTCAGAATAAAATTCCTATTGATAGAAGGGGAGGCAACAATTGAACCCCCCAAGCTTACAACTACTTTCATAATAATCTGGGCAAGGAGACCACCCATTTCACTGGGTGTAGGAATTGCCCTTTTTCACCTCTTTTAAAATTGTATTCCTTTTCCATATTTTACCATCTCCACTTTCTTAATATTAATATCAAAGGTTTTTCCTGTTTTGTTTACCAATATTACATATTTCCCATAACTATGAACACATTTCACTTTACATAGAGATTTAATATATTTTACTAAATCATTGGGTTGTAACCTATACCTATTTCTTCTTACAGAGGGCTTATGCCCTTTTCTATTTGTTTGAACACTTCTATTATTACGTCTTGTTTGTGTCAATTTATAAGGTTTACTCCTACTTTGAGTTGTTCCACCAGCGATTACAAAAGCATCATAGACATGACTCTTTTCCATATCTAACTTAATTCTATTATGCTTTGTAATATACCCATAATTCCAGGCACACTGAGACTTTTATCTCTGTTTAATGCCCCACTTACAGAGCAAGGGACTTGAGGAGCATTCCCTGATGTGTTCTTGAACTCTACCAATAACTGCTGCATCTTTCAATGCCTCCTAATCAACCTGTTACCCATGTCTCTCACAAGGCAGGCCACCCAGTTTAATGGGTGGTGATTGACTTTTTCACCTTTAACATTGTTAATTTCCTTTTTAAGATAAATCCTGAAATAAACATATATACTTTACTTATTCTGTGGTGGAACCCATGAGTGAAAATAAAGCATCTTCAGTGGAAATTCACAAGTTAAAAAAGGAGCTGGAATTCCTTGAAAGTAAAAAAGGTAAAGGAACTGAGCTTGTTAGTCTGTATATTCCTCCGAACAAAGCCATAAGCGATGTAGTTGCTCAGATGCGCCAAGAACATTCCCAGGCTATGAATATTAAATCCGCAAGAACAAGAAAGAATGTTCAGAGCGCCCTTGAAGTTATAATGCAGAGACTCAAAATGTTCAAAAAACCACCAGAAATAGGTCTGGTACTGCTTGTAGGTACAATACCTCATGGCACAAAGGACAAGATGGAGGTTTATGTGGTTGAGCCTCCAGAGCAGGTTCAAACATATATATATCATTGCAACTCTC
Organism: archaeon BMS3Bbin15; assembly: GCA_002897955.1. Lineage (NCBI taxonomy): Archaea > archaeon BMS3Bbin15. The sequence goes on along the minus strand of BDTY01000046.1, from coordinate 4,802 downwards.
AGTTTCTTATTGAACCATTAAAAGAAATGCTTGCGGTAAAGGGCTCCTTCGGTCTTCTGCTTGTGGATAGAAGCGAGGCAACTATAGGTCTGGTTCGAGGTAAGAGAATAGAAACATTAAAAAAAATGACCTCCAATGTTCCCAGAAAGCATGGCAGAGGCGGTCAGAGCCAGAGACGTTTTGAGAGACTGATTGAAATTGCTGCCCATGAATATTTCAAGAGAGTAGGGGAGCAGGCAAGTAAAATCTTTCTTTCCATTCCGGATTTACGTGGAGTTATAATCGGTGGGCCTGGACCTACAAAGGAATTCTTTATTGAGGAAGAATATCTTCACTATGAAATCGAAAATAAAATTCTTGAAATTATAAATACCTCATATACTGATGAGTTTGGTCTTACAGAGGTTGTGGAGAAGGCATCAGGAGTTTTTGAAGAGCTGGAAATAAATAAAGAGAAGAAACTTGTCCAGAGATTTCTAAGAGAAGTTGTGAAGGATTATGGTCTGGCAGCCTATGGCATAAATGAAGTCAGAGAACTTATTAAAAGCGGAGCTGTTGACACTGTTCTGTTTTCCGAGGATGTGGAGAGTTTCAGGATTCAGATTGTATGCTCGAGCTGTGATTACCAGATTGAAAAGACTGTCAAAGACATAAAGATGTTTCAGGTTGAACTCAATAACATGCCATGTCCCAATTGCGGAGAAAAGGCTCTTGCCATAGACAGCTTTAAGAGTACTCTTGAAGAACTCGAAGAAGTTGCCAGCACAACAAATACAAACATCGAAATAATATCAAATGAGACTGAAGAGGGACAACAGCTGAAAGCTTTTGGCGGTATTGGTGCCCTTCTCAGATTCAGGCAAAAGTGATGTCATGTTGAAGAGAATTCATAGTGAGGCGGAAGAGCTTATATTTGGTATAATTGGCAAAGAAGATATTCAATTTCAGGAACCCAGAGGTGAATATGGCGACTTTGCAACAAACATCTGTTTTTCCTTTGCAGGAAAATTTAAAAAGTCGCCTCAGAAAATTGCTCAGGAAATTGTTGAAAAGATTATTCTGCCTGAAGGCTCTCTGATATCAAGAATAGAATCACAGAATGGGTTTATAAACTTTTTTATTAATTATAATAAAGCAACGGAGCTTTTAATTGAAGAAATTAAAGAGAAAGGAGCAGATTTTGGGAGAGGATATTTAAAGGGGAAGATAATACTCGAGCACACTTCAGCGAATCCGGATGGCCCCCTTCACATTGGCCATGGCAGAAATGCGATAATTGGCGATAGCCTTGCAAGAGTTATGAGCTTTGCAGGTTATGACGTTGAAAGACAGTATTATCTCAATGATATGGGAAAGCAGCTTGCGGTTGTTGTCTATGGTCTTGAAAGGTTTCCTATAGATAAACAGAAGAAGAAGGACCATGCCATAGCTGAAATTTATATTAAAGCAAATAAGCTGTATGAGGAAAGCGATGAAGTGAAGGATAAGGTTTCAAAGCTGATGATTGACTATGAGGCAGGAAAGGATGAAGTGGTAAGGAAGTTTGAATATGCCGCCAGGTTTTGCCTTGAAGGTATAAATGAAACTCTATCAAAACTCTATATCAAACACGACACTATAACATGGGAGAGTCAGTTCGTCAGAAGCGGGCTTGTTAACAAAGTGCTATCAGAACTTGAGACAACAGAATATGTGAAAAATGATGAAAAAGCCATATATCTCGACCTGAAAGAGTTTGGAATTGAAAAAGAGCTTGTTCTCAGAAGGAGCGACGGTACGCTTCTCTATGCCACAAGAGACCTGGCTCATCACCTCTGGAAGTCCTCTCGCGGGAGAGTTATTGATATCTGGGGCGCTGACCACAAGCTTCTGGCAAGGCAGATTTCAGTAGCTCTTGAACTCCTCGGCGCACCTGAACCCGAATTTGTTATATATGAATTCATAACACTGCCTGAAGGTTCAATGTCAACAAGAAGAGGCGTTTTTATTTCTGTGGATGAACTAATAAAGGAGAGTATAAACAGGGCTTATGAGGAGGTAAATAGGAGGAGACCTGACGAAAGTGAAGAGTTCAAAAATATAGTTGCCGAGAAAGTTGGAATAGGAGCACTGAGATTTAATATAGTGAGGATTGCCCCGGAAAAAAGCATGACTTTCAGATGGGAAGAGGCACTTGACTTTGACCGTCTTGGAGCACCATCCATTCAGTATGCGTATGCCAGAGCAAGAAGAATTCTTGAGCAGTCCGAACCTGAAGAAAATTTCGAGGTGCCGGAATTGAATAAGTATGAGAAAGCTCTTGTGAAGGAGATTATGAAATTTCCTTTCATTGTTGAGAACTCCGCCCTATCAAGAAAACCCAATATATTTGCAAATTATCTTGCAAGCCTGACTGACAGTTTTCATAAATTCTATATGTTCACTCCTGTGCTGAAGTCCGAATTTAAAAATTTCAGACTGAATCTTGTTCTGGCTTTCACATTGGTTATAAAGAAAGGTCTGGAACTTCTTGGTATTGAAGCCCCTGAAAGGATGTAGCTTTAAAGTGTTCAACTATGTATGGCACATATATCTTTGCAATGGTTAAATTAACCATGAGTAACTAAAAGGAGGATAGCATATGAAAATAGCAGTGGCTGCAACCGAAAACAAAGAGGTAAACGCTCACTTTGGACATGCAGAAAACTTCTTAATATATAACGTAGAAGGAGATAAGATAAATCTTGTTGAAGTAAGAGAAAACCTCATAAAAAAGACTGGCGGTCATTCCCACGAGGCTCTTGCTTCACTTTTAAAAGATGTAGATACAATAATAGCTGGAGGAATAGGTAGAGGTGCATACTCAAACCTTATAGCTGAAGATAAAAAAGTAGTAATAACCTCAATAGAAAATGTTGAGGAAGCAATAAAGAAACTTGCAAAGGGTGAACTTGAGCATGAGGCTGATAGAATACATTCACATGGCCATGGCCATATCCATAATGCTCATCATCACGGTATAAAGGAGGAATAAAATGTTTGAAAATAGCATAGAATATATAGACGGTCCTGCAACAGTATTGGAGCGGCCATATCCGGTGCTAAAGGCAATATACCCCACACGTAAACCGCCTTCCGTTCCAAAAAGATTGATAAGGATAGTTCGTAAACGTTGAACATAATCAGATAAACTTGGAGGTGAATAAATGACAGATATCGTTGAATTGGGTGAAAATCTCTACGAAGGCACAACGCAGAACTGGGAAGAGGTTGTAATCAAGTCTGAAATCCCGGTTATTGTTGACTTCTGGGCTGAGTGGTGTATGCCCTGCAGGATGATGTCTCCTGTTTTCAAGGAGACTGCGCCGGAATACAAAGATAAAGTCAAATTTATAAAGCTTAACAGCGATGAGAACAGAGATATCTCCATGCGCTATGGCGTTATGAGCATTCCAACACTTGGAATTTTCGTTAATGGCGAACCTATAGATGGTGTTGTAGGTACAGTACCCAAATCTACACTCAAATCAAAACTTGATGCCGTACTTCAGAAGATCAAAGAATAACTCCATGTTCCTTCCTTTTTTAATCTATAAAATAATAAAAAGTAAACTTTTTATATGATTCTAAGTTTTTTTATTTTGGGGAACTTTCATGATAGGTTAGTGATATAATGGAAATTAAGTATTGTCCTTTCTGCGGCAGAGAACTTGTTGAAAAAGAAACAATATGTTCAGCTTGTGGCTCTGATCTTGCTATCTTTCTTCTAATGCCATCTCCAGATGAAATTTCTGAAGAGATTAAGAATGTTATGGAAAGTTTCATGGGAGATGGTGCTCCGGATTTTGAAGAACTAACAAAGAATATTGACCCATCCAAAGCAAAAGGATTTTTTATCTCAGTCAATATGACTGGCGACAGAAAACCTATTATTAAAACAGGTGAAATCAAGGACCTCGAAGATGTGCTCAGAGACCTCCCAATTCCAGATTTTGTGAGAAGCAGCATCGAAGCTGACAAGGATAAAAGTAGTGAGATGGAATTTATCGAGGTCAAAGCAGAGATTAAAAGCAACGAGGCGAACGATGAGATTTTAATAGAGATGCCTGATGTCAAAAACATTGAGAATGTTGAGATAGTGAAGAGAGGCAGCCTCCTTGAAATCACAGGAAATGGCAAAACAAAGATATACTTTACAGAAGTGGATATTGGAGATAAAACCGTTGTAGACTCCTCACTGGAATCAGGGATGCTGAAAATTACTATTGAAAAGTTTTAGAGGAGAAACTCTTTTTATCTCATATTATAGCCAGATCTCCCTAAATACTGAAGACCATTGCTATAAGACCAAATACGATGCAGAAATAATCAAAAGGCAATCTTCTCGGCACATCGAGAAGTAGCTTGATACCAAGAATATTGAAAAGGGAAGAGGCCAGAGATGAGCTTTTGCTGGAAAATTTAAAGCTCAGCCACTCTTTACTCCTGAAAGCTTTCAAAATTTCAAATAATTCCCTTCTGAAGTAGGTGAACTACCCACGACTAAATTCGTTGGCTTCCTGAGTCATAGGTGGAACTTGTGCTAGACCTCGAACAGGCATCAAATCGGTGTATCCCAACCCTACTTTTTTCATTCCTCTATGTAATATATTTATGGCAGCATTAACATGTCTATCAAGAACTAACCCACAGTAAGGACAGTTATGTATTTTAATATTAAGGATTTTCTTGACTATTTTACCACACGAGGAGCATTCTTGAGACGTGTTTTTAGGATTTACAAAAGTTACTACTTTACCGGCCCATTCTGCCTTGTATGCAGT
>BDTY01000045.1 GCA_002897955.1 archaeon BMS3Bbin15 | reverse complement strand
TGGATTACAATTATGCCTTGACAATGATGCCACATAAAGGCAAAATATGGGCATACATTTTTATCGGGATGGGGGAGATTATGCACCAACTTAATGCACTGACTGCATACAAGATTGGAGAACTTAGCCTGATAAGGTCAAGTAGTGCCTTTAGAAGAATTTACAGCAACTTTGATTCAGAAAAAAAACAATGGAATGAAAAAGATGCTTTTCAGAGGATTTCAAGGGGAAAGGTTATTTATGCCTAAAGCTCATTCTATTGTAATAATTTATAAAGGTTTTGCCAAACTACTTTCTAAAAGAAGTTAACAGAACAAGAATTGGAATAATTTCCAATCTGCCAACAATCATGTGAAACATAAGCACAATCTTTTCAATATATGTATAACCGCTTATGGAATTCAGTCCCACATTACCCTGGGCGGAGGCAATTTCAAACAGACTGTTTACGAGAGGGTGACCCAATTTGACAAAAATCAGAGTTCCGGCGATGATGAGGCTGAAGTAAAGGAACACATAGGACAAAGTGAAGAATATCTCCTCATCCTTGAAAACCTTACCGCCAATTTTAAACGGAATTATAGTTCCACGAGGGGAAATAAGCTTTTTAATATACCATTTCATGCTCTTAAGAACAACAACAAATCTTACAATCTTAATTCCTCCTGCCGTAGAGCCAGAACTTCCGCCTATGACCATAAGTAAAATCATTATCAGCATTCCAAATACACTTAAATGCTGGATATTTATGGTGGAGAGTCCAGTACATGTTATACTGGACGCAGCCTGAAAAAGAGCATTGATTAATCCAGTCTCACTATATAAGAAGAATGCTCCTATTAAAATTAGAATAAGCATTGTTTTTACCTCTATATTCCTAAATACTCCCTTAATATCAAAAGAAAAAAGTTTCTGATGCACAGCAAAGCTCATAGCTCCCAGAATCATAATAGTAATAACCACAAGCTTCTCAGCAATAGTGTAGTCAACAAAACTGCTACTCCTTGTAGCAAAGCCTCCTGTGGATATTGCAGTAAAAACATAGTTGGCTGAATCAAAGACACTTAGACCTGAGATATACAGGGCAAGGGCACCAAACAGAGTTAGGAGAGAATAGAGATAAAAAATTCTGCTGGCTGTATTGACAATACTCGGCTCCAGCCTGTCACTTCTGCCTTCAGCCATATATAGTTTAGATGCAACATTCAGAGGACTTGCCACAACAATAAAAAGAAGAACAACACCTGTACCGCCCACCCACTCGGTATAGCTCCTGTAGAACAGGAGTGCCTTTGAAAGCTCTTCAGGTATAACAACGGTGAGTCCTGTGGTAGTATAGCCAGACACACTCTCGAAGAGTGCATTAATAAAGGATAGCTTTGCTACCATTATATATGGGATAGCACCTATTGCGGATATAAGCATCCAGGATATTGAAGCTATTATAAATGCACTTTTTATAGACAGTTCGGTCTTTTTAAACATTTTATCCAGAATAAAACCTGAAATAAAAGAGACTTCTATTGCCGTGCCCAGTGCGATTATTACCTGGGTATCACGGAACAGCAGTGCGGCAGTTAAAGGAACAAATAGAATAAATGCAAAGAACTTAAGAATTTTGCCCACATAACTAAGTGCAGATTCCATCAACCTATCTTCTATCTTACTGTAAAATAACCTTTTCTATTGGAAGAGGTATGTGCTTATGGTAACCTGCCTGCTTTCATTTTTTCCCAGAGTAACAGTTTCTACCTCCTCTGAGAAAGAATCTTTGAAGGTGTGCCTGTAGGTGTCAGGGTCAAGCCATCTTATTTTTATAGTATGCTGTCCCTGTCCGAGGTGAGTGAATTCACCATAAAATACTTTCTGTCTGGAGGGAACATATCTGGTTTCTGCATAGTCATCCACATAAAGGTCAACCCAGAGGTTATTGTTATCCTTATTCTCAACAATCACAGAAATTTTGCCTTCCGGATTGTAGGCTTCTACATGCCTTATGACTCTGGGAATGTTCATCTCAATTTCAGTATTATTTTCAACCTCTATCTGTTTCTCACTCCTTGTAACCATTGCTTCGTAAGGATAAGACCACATCAATGATACAGAGTAATTTCCTGCCTTCACCTGAAAGGGAACCGTTTTATTGCTGCTGGAAGGAATATATATATATTTTGTAAAACCGGGAGAAGAATTTTTTTTAGCGTGAAGTGTTACAGATAGCCCGGTGCTGTCTTTATTCACAATATTAACCTTTAAGTCAAAAATCTGCTTTTTCCATACTATTATCTTTTTAAGGGGACATTTATTCATGCCGATATTCAGAGGAAGAATTATACTCTTTCTGTCCATGGCATTCTTATTATAGGAAACATATTTAGAAAACCCACAGTTGTCCCTTGTTAAAAGCTTGAAGGTGTGATTACCTTCTTTCAGATAATAGTAGACTATCAGTTTTCTACTCTGCCCGGGAACCGAGGCTGCCAAAGACTCTTTTCCATCCACACATAATGTTAAAAAGTGTGAATAATTGTCCTGATTGTTAACATAAACCGGATATGGCAGCTTTATGTCTTTATTGTTAACATAAGTAGCATAGGTCATGTTTAGAGATGCTAAAGCGAAGACCGCAAAAACAAACAATATTACTAAATGATATTTCTTTAGCATGGATTTATTTAGTTCAGCCTTCTTATATATAGGTTATCATGTTTGATACAGAAAAGCTCTATAGCGTCAATCCTCTTTTGGATTTTTGAACTTTCCCTTGGATTCAAGTCATGCTATCCTTTATCCCCCTACCGGTACCAAAGGGGTTTTGATTTATGGATGTCAGCCTAGTGTACAAAAGCTTTATACCTTAGTGTGCATGTACACCACATATAAAAAGGTTTCTACA
>BDTY01000044.1 GCA_002897955.1 archaeon BMS3Bbin15 | reverse complement strand
TTTAGAAAAGGGACAATATATTATAGGAGCAGAGAAATTTTTAGTCAGAAGAGATTCGGAAGTGAATTTTGAAAAATTTAAGGTAGAATCAATAAATCTACCGAGAAATACTATTAACAGGGTCACTCAGGCTTCTGAAAATATCTTCTATACATCTTTACATAACTTCAGTGAAGATGGTGGTTTATTTTTTGCTATTAGATTTCTTGACACTATATATAAAAACGATGTAATAGCAGCCCTGAAGTTTTTGAGGGATAGGGGTTTTGGTGGAGACGTTTCAGTAGGTAAAGGACAGTTTGATTTTAAGATTGAAGATAAAGATATACAAAATCAAGATGGTGAGCGTTTTGTAATATTATCGAGATACATACCCGGGGAAGAGCTAAAGCTATTTAATATGGAAGAGATGTGGTATGAAATTGGATCAAAGAGGGGGAGAGGTTCTGATGGCAGAGTGAGAAGGCAAGTACGCTTTTTCATCGAAGGCTCAACATTCCCTGAGATTAGAAGGGAATTTTATGGGAGAATCATACATTCCGCTGGTGACGCTGTAGAATACGGATATTCATATAAAGTAGGGATGAAAGGAAATGGATGAGCTGAAAGTGGTGGGAATGGAATGTGAAAACTATCGAATGCCTTTTGAAGATAAATTAGATTATCTTAGGTCTAAGGATATACGATTTGGAATAAAATATCGAGATGGTAACTATATTTTTGATGTATCCCCAGAAGGAGAAGATGTACATCTGATAAACAATGGGAGGGTTGGACTATGAAGTTTACAATATCTACTCTTACACCCATTCACATAGGTAGTGGAGGAAAGTATTCCGCAGCAGAATTTTTGGTTAATGGTAATCAACTCTACAGAGTAGATATCAATAAACTATTTGGTCTTTTGGATGAAAGGTCAAAAGAAGAGTTTATCATACAACTCGAAGATCCGTACTTTCAGCTGGGAAGCTTTTTGAAAGGTAAAAACATTGAAAGATCCAAAATTAGACTTTACTCCTGCAATCTAAAAGCAGGTTTCCCTCCTGAAATCAATGAGCATGTAAAAACAAATGGCGGTGCATTTATACCCGGTTCTTCGATTAAAGGTAGCATAAAAACAGCTATTCTTTACAATTTAATAGAGGAAAAAGATATCCATAGGATTTCTGAAATGTTTGACTTAAAATACTGGCAGAGAGATAAGGAAATTCAGAAATTCGTAGATAGTTTTTTTTCTGGAAAAACTAAAAAACCTTCTTCTTATTCAAGTTTTCTTAGATTTCTACAGATAACCGACACCAATACTATAAGCAACGTTTCTGTATATTCTATTAAAGTCGCCAATGTTGAGAGAGGGGGTGGCGTGACATGGTATAAACGTAGGGGGAGAGAAGTAACGCTATTTAATGAAACAATCGACGTAAATGAAAATCTGGGTGTTGAAATAAGTGAACATTATAATCCAAATATATACAAAGACCTTAGACTTGGTGAGAAAGAACGTTTAATAAATCTGGACAAAATAATAGAAGATGTTTACATTTTTTCAGCAGATTTGATAGAACATGAGTTAGAATTTGCAGAAAAGTATCATATGGATTTCTTAAAGAATTTTTATGAGCAACTTAAATCAAAAAACACAAAAGATTCTCCATTATTAAGATTAGGTCACGGTTCAGGATATTTAGCTACTACCATAGGATTAAAACTAAAGAGATATCCCAATGTATTTGAGAAAGTAAGAAGGAGTCTAAGAGGAAAATCATATCCATATGAATTCCCCAAAACCCGCAAAATCGTCTTTGAAAATGGTAAACCTTCTTATCCTCTGGGCTGGGTGAAGATTTACAGGAAGTGAAAATATGAAGACTGCTCTTATTGCTCCCATAGGCACTTCTGCCCCTGTAATTACTGAAATGGCGCAGTATCTCAATGGCATGGAAGGGCTGTTTTTAACCGATATGGTTATTATACCTACTCAGAATGAATATGTTAAGGCTCATACTTCTCTCGCCAAGGAGGCCCTCAGGTCAAAGTATCCAAAAATGAGGATACATATCCGCCCCCTGCCTTTTGAAGATATAAACTCTACTGAGGATAATATTGAGTTTATGCGAATGGTGGCCAGGGTAATAAGTGAGGAGCGTTCTGAATATAAATGTGAGAAAGTATATCTTAGCATAGCAGGGGGAAGAAAAGATGTTTGTACATCTTTAGCAATAGTTGGACAGCTTATAGGTGCAGACGGTGTGTTTCATGTTATATATCCATCTCTGGGGAATATCAATATTGGATTAGAAAGAATAAAGGATAAGATTCTTGAACTCCACTACGCTCCTTCTAATCAAAGAGAAGAAATCTATTTGAAATATAGAGAGCTATTCGACACTGTTATGTTCCCACCCATAGAAGAGCTTAACTATATCCACATCCCATGTATCCCCTATCCAAGGGAATATATGGGCAAACTTGTTGCTATTCTTCTGAGCAAATCTATGCCATTAGATAAAACAGGTATTTTACAGCAAGATTTAAAGAGGTTGGAAAGAGCTGGTATTGTCACATTGCTAAAAGATAGAGTAGTAGCTACTGAGTTCGGTTCTATGGTGGGAGGAATCTGGAGGTGAGACTGATCGGAGGTCTATACATGGGCAATTACAGAATTATGATTATGTGGTATAATATACAAAAATAACGATTAAATAGCTATTCTATGGAAAAAGGCAGAGTTTAAGAGGTAACGGCTGACAATCATGGGTAAGTCGTAAATATTGTGAGGATGAATTATTATCATGGACAAAGAACTTCCCCCGAAAATAGAAGAAACTCTGAAGGAGTTTGTAAATATGGTCATGGAGAAGTATGAAGATAGAGTAGAGAAGATTATACTCTTTGGAAGCTATGCAAGGGGAGAAGGCAAAGAAGAAAGCGATATGGATGTGCTGGTTATAACTACTGCAGATTGGTTCGAGATGCAGAAGAATCTCTCTGAAATAGCTGTCGATGTTCTGCTGGATACAGGAGTATATATTTCTGCCAAGGCAGTAACTGTAGAAGAATATAAGCAGATGAAGGATATTAACACTGGATTTTACCAGAACGTCGCAAGAGAGGGTGCGATTGTTGAATGAAGTTGAAATGCTCATAGTAGAAGCAGAATCCAAGTTGAGGGCTGCGAGGATTCTATTTGACAATGGTGAATACAGCGATGCTATAAGCAGGGCTTATTACAGCATGCACTATTCTGCAAGGGCATTGCTCAGCTTAAAGAACATTTATCCCAGAACTCATAAGGGTATCATTGCACAATTTGGATTAGAATTTGTAAAGAAGGGTACTATTGAGGATTATTATCTTAAATCTATGAGCACTGCAAGAGAAAGCAGAGAGAGGGCTGATTATGGAATAGGCTATAAATTCACTGCAGAAGAGGCGGAGAACATAATCGAGAACGCAAATAGATTTCTTGAGAGAATCAAGAAAGCAATAGAAAATCTGGAGGTGATGGATAAATGAAAAAAGCTCTTGTTATAACTGTTGGCACAGGGGTGGGAAAAGACAGGGAGAAAGTGGTAGACAGTCTGGCTTCAGGTATTACTGTTTCAATAAAAGCCCATCACCCAGATAAGACTGTATTTATAGTGACTAAAGAGAGTGAAAGAGATACAGTTCCAAAAATATTAGAAAAGACAGGTATGGGTGAAGAGGATTATGAAATCAAGCGTATAAGTAATATGGAAAATATCGAATCCATATACAACGAATCTATTGCTTTATTGAGCGAGCTTGCTGGAGAAGGTTTTTCACCAGAGGATATGGTGATTGACTACACCACTGGCACCAGGCCTATGAGTGCTGGCGCTGCTATTGCAGCAGTCGCCTTTGAAGTTGAGACATTGAGTTATGTGAGTGGAAAGAGGGAAGGGGGCGTTGTCGTATATGGAACTGAGAGGCCTATTCTTGTCAGACCATACAAGGTCATGGTTGATAGCAAGTTAAAGACAATAGCCAACCTTTTTAATATAAATCAATTCAATGCCTGCATAGAAATAATTAAGCAGCTCAAAGAAAAGACTGGAGAATCTCAAATACAACACAAGCTGTCTTACTCTGAAGATTTATGCAAAGGATATTCTTATTGGGATAAATTTGCCCATTCAAAAGGTGCAGATATATTGTCAAAAATAAAGAATGTCCCGTCAAAAAACAAGGAATTCCTCGGCAGGCTTTCAAATAGTGATGAAAAAGAGCCGTTTTACATAGCGGACCTACTGAATAATGCTGAAAGGCGATTCAAAGAAGGGAAATATGACGATGCTGTGGCAAGGCTGTACAGAACTGTTGAACTCATAGGTCAATACAGGCTTAGGGTAAAATTTGGTATAGACTCATCAAATGTGGATGTGGATAAGCTTGACTCCAGATTGAAGGAGAAGTACGGCAAAATTGAGGGGAAAAATGGAAAAATAAAGCTGGGACTGGCTAAAGATTACGAGCTTCTCGCAGATATGGGTGATGACTCAGGTAAAAAATTCGCTGAAAACAATAGACTCATGGATTTGCTGACGAATAGAAACGAATCCATACTTGCTCATGGGTTAAGTGTGGTTTCCAGTGAAGTGTTTCATGAGCTTTACGGCATAACCCTGGAGTTTGCGAGAATGGCTGTACCAAATATCGAAGAACTTATAACAAATTCTGAATTCCCTAAATTTGAGGAGCTTCATGAAGCTTAAAACTTCTTTTCTGGTATTGAAGACAGACAATACAGTAAAAGAAAATGCTTCCAGGTTGAGAGGCTACATTGGGAATAAGTTTAAAGAATATTCCATACTCCATCACCACATAAAGGAGATGGTCTATCTCTATACCTATCCGAGGGTTCAGTATAAAATTATTGGGGGTACCGCAAGTATTCTTGGAATAGAGGAGGGTGCGGAGGTGCTAAAGAAGATATCAGACGAGCTGGGTGAACTATTGCTTAATAACAGCCGCTACAGGATAAAGCAAAAAGTATTTTACGAGCAGGAGGTTGAGGTTAGGCCTTCAGGAAAAAGACAGTACAGATTTGTAATGCCCTGGCTCGCTTTAAACCCTGACAATTACATGGCGTATCAAAACATGAAGGACTGGAAGGAGAAAAAGGAGTTTTTGAATGGCATACTGGTGGGCAATATACTGAGCATGTGCAAGGGTCTGGGGATAGTGGTGGACAGGCGGCTTTACGCTCACTCCTACTTAGATACGGTGAAGGTGGAGTATAAAGGAGTGCCCGTCATGGGCTTTACCGGCGAATTCAGGGTGAATTTCATTATTCCTGACTTTTTTGGACTGGGTAAAGGGGTGAGTCAAGGATTCGGGGTGGTGAAGAATGCGCCTTCTGATAGATGATTATGGCGCCTACCTGAAGAAAAAGGGGAATAGATTTGTCGTAACCTCTAAGGAGAAGTCTGAGGAATACTCTGCAGATAAGGTGGAACAGGTAATGGTTCTTAAGGGAGCGGCAGTTTCTACAGATGCGATTGAACTGGCGATGAAGAAGGGTATAGACATAGTCTGCCTCAATAGGATAGGGAGACCTTACGCCAGGATGTATCCATGCAAACTGGGCGGAACCACACTTACGAGAAGAAACCAGCTTATGGTGTATTCCTCACACAAAGGCACAACTTTTGCAAAGTCCTTTGTAAGGGCAAAGATGAAGAACATGGGTTATTTTCTAAAGACGTTGGGTAAAAGCAGGAAAAATAAATCTTTGAAGGAAGCGGGAAATGACATTTTAAAGTTCTCTGGAAGAATAAATGGTTTATATGGGGACATAGATAAAATTAGAAATGAACTTTTGGGTATTGAAGGCGAAAGCTCTAAAATCTATTTTGCAACACTATCCCAGATATTGTCTCCGAAAGTCTACTCAGGCTTAAGGAGCAGGAGACCACCTGGAGATATATTTAATGCTCTGCTCGGCTATGGCTATGGTATTCTCTACTCGGAGGTTGAAAAGGGATGTATAATCTCAGGTTTGGATCCGTATCTCGGCTTTTTGCATACGGATAGATATGGAAAACCATCGATGGTGCTTGATTTAATCGAGGAGTTCAGGCAGCCCATCGTTGATAGGGCGATGATTACGCTTGCAGTTAGAAATCAGATTGGTGAGAAGGATGTGATAAGAGAGCGGGGGGTTTATCTCAATAAAAAGGGGAGGGAAAAAGCTATAGAGGCGATGATGACGCGACTGGAAACTAAGATCAAGTATAAAGGAATGAAAATTTCCTTGCAGGACGTGGTTTTGAAGCAGGCAAGGCATATTGTGAAATTTCTCAACGGCGAACTTAGAGTATACAGACCATTCATATACAGGTGGTAATATGCTCTTCTGGGTTATCTATGATATCTCGGATGACAGGTTAAGATTAAAGGTATCTGAGAAGTGTAAAGATTATGGGCTGAAGAGGCTGCAGAAGAGCGCCTTTTTTGGTGACATGAGCAAGAACAGCGCTGAGACGTTGGCGGTTGAGGTTGAAAAAATTCTTAGTGATGAAAAGAACACCGAGGAAGACTGTGTGTTTCTCCTGCCCATGTGCAAATCATGTATAAGCAAGAAGATAACTATTGGCAGGGGCTTCGACGAGGAGCAGTTCATGGATAAATTTTACACATTTTTCAGGTAAAATGGACAGACACGGCTACTTTACAGTTAGAGATATAGTGGATTTTGCATACTGTCCCAGGAGCATCTACTTCCAACACTGTATTAAGGCAGGGAAAGAGAGCACACCCAAAATGGAAAAGGGCAGAGAACTGCATGAGCATTTTGTTGATAAGTCACTAAGGACGAAGATACTAAAAGGTCTTCCAAGGTTGCCAAGGGAATATGAAGTCAGACTGTCTTCAGAGAAGTATAATTTTAATGCCAGAATAGACTGCATCCTTTTCAGTGGTGAAGAGGCGTATCCGGTGGAGTTCAAGTCTTCGCCAAGACCAGAAATACTGTACAATACATACAAATATCAGATGGTTGCTCAGGCACTGGTGATAGAGGAGGTGCTTGGGAAGAAAGTACCCTGTGCCTACATTAAATATGTAGATGGTTGTATTGCTAAATTACCCATAAAGGCGGAGCTGAAAGAAAAGGTGGCAGAGATTTTAGAGGAGATGGATGAAATCGTAAGATATGAGAAGATTCCCATGCCTGCAAAATCCATGAAAAAATGTCAGAATTGCTTCTACAAAGATATATGTAGAAGGCTATGACAAAGCTTATATTGTGGTAGGTCTTTATATACTACTGTCGTGTCAATTTAATCATGGGACATAATACTTAGATAGTTTTCTGTCAGCGTTCTCTCTGGTGAACTTCCAATCTATCTTCTTTTTCATTTCATTCCTTCTCCAGGTCCATGCAGCTATTTCCTTGGCTAGTTTTTCCGTGTCACCTATTCGTCTATCTGTACATTCAATATCCATCACATTGATTTCAATCTCTGCTGCATTTAGCCAGCTTGCATGTTTCGGTGTGTAGTGAAATTCAATCTTGTTCAGTATTCTTTCTGCCTCATCTTTGTTGAACGTTTCATAGAACGCCTTTTCTTTGTGTGTACTGAGATTGTCCATTACCAGTCTTACGACTTCAACATCTG
>BDTY01000043.1 GCA_002897955.1 archaeon BMS3Bbin15 | reverse complement strand
AGATTCCGACAGAGGCGACCTACTGAAGAGTCTCGTGGAAACCCTGGAATACGATGATTTATACTGTGGGAGGATTAACGAATGGATAGCGGCACTCAGCTAATCCAAAAGAGGATTGACGCTATAGTATGTGGCAGACAAAAATACCCATAGATATATATATAACTCGAAGGAAAAACTATACTTGTTATAAAGAGAAACTTGAAGACATATGTCAAGAGTTTCTTTTTTAACAAAATATCCAGGGAGATTTATATGACCTTTGAAGACAAAACATTGATATGTGAAGATTGTGGTGAAGAATTTGTTTTTTCGGTAGAAGAACAGGAATTCTATGAGTCCAAGGGATTCGAAAACGAGCCAAAAAGATGCAAAACCTGCCGCCAGAAAAGAAAGGAAAGCAGAAGAGGAAGCAGAATGGGTGGCAGCCGTCAGTTTTATGATGCGGTGTGCGATGAATGTGGCGAACAGACAACAGTTCCCTTCAAACCATCGGGCGATAAACCTGTTTATTGCAGGGAGTGTTATCAGAAACTCAGAAATAAATAGAATCGCTGGCACTTACCACTGGTGGGAGCAGGAGGCGATTTCCTTCTGTTTTAACAACAACTACTTTTAAAGAGTTTTTCTTTTCTGTTTTTATTCTTTTATAATTTTATATAATGCTTATTTTTAGTCTGCTTCCAGGAATTCAATAACCTCAAATAAAAGTTAGATTATGGTATTCAGCCATATCCAAGAACAAAATCCCTGCCCTTGATAGCAACGCCCTTCTCTTTCACAACACTGCCAATAATTTTAGCCTCTGTGCCATGCTTCTTACATATTTCAACTATCTTTTCAGCATCCTCTCTTCCAGCCACAATGCATAACCCTATACCCATATTGAAGGTTCTGTACATCTCATTTTCAGGCACATTACCGAGTTCCTGAATCAATTTGAAAATCCTCTGGGGCTCGGGGAGATTATCAAGAATAAAACCATAATCTGTAATTCTTGCAAGATTTCCAAGACCGCCGCCTGTGATATTGGCAATTCCTTTAACATTAACACATGCAAGACACTCAAGAACCTCTCTGACATATATCCTGGTCGGTTCGAGAAGCTCCTCTCCAGCCTTCCTTCCGGGAAAAATTTCATCCTCAGGTTTGTATTCAGGGAAAATAACCTTCCTGGCAAGAGTCAAACCATTGCTATGAATCCCTGAACTTGCCAGACCTATAACAACATCACCAGGTGATATGCTTTTTCCTGTAACAATTTTTTTCCGGTCCACAAAGCCAAGTATTAAACCTGCTATATCAAAGCCCTTAACAATCTCGGGCAGGGTTGCTGTCTCTCCGCCAACAATACTTATGCCAGCTGTTTCGGCACCCTTTGCCATACCTCTGCCAATCTCTTCCATTATATTCTCATCAGGCTCTTCAATGGCAATATAATCCACAAGAACCATAGGTTCTGCCCCGACACAGATAACGTCGTTGGCGTTCATAGCTATTAAATCAATACCTATGGTATCATATTTCTGCATGGCCTCTGCCACAAGAATCTTTGTACCAACACCATCTGCCGAGAGAGCCAGAGTCCTTTCTGCGTCTAAGGAAATCAAAGCTGCAAAGTGGCCAACACCAAGAAGGCTTTCACCTGCTTTGCCTTTTCTGAAATTCAGGGTATGTTTTATCTCCCCGGCAAGTGCCCTGATTGCGAGAGCTTCTCTGTCAATATCAACTCCGGCCTTGGCATAGGTCATCTTATCCATAAGACTAAAAGACCTGAAAAGTTAATAAAGTCTTCGTTCAAATGTATAGTATGCATGGCATTATTGCTTCTTCGCTGGCAGCTTTCATAACGACATTTATTTTAACTCCAGTTTTTGCTGAAAGAATGTACAGAGCAGGCTTCAGGGGTATAGACCTCCACAAAGAGACTAAAAAGGAGATTCCTGAGCAGGGAGGCATAGCCATAGTAGCTGGTTTTTTCTCAGGGCTCATTGTATTTTCTTTTCTTGAGGGGATAAAGCTGGATATAATAATAATATCACTTGTGGCTCTTGCAGTGGCAGGCATAGGCTTTTACGACAGAATAAAACGGTTATCTGCAAGAGAGAAGGCGGTAAGCCTGACACTGGCAGGAATTCCTCTTATTTTTATAGCACAACCCACATTTATGGGAGTTAATCTTGGAATAATCTATTATATCTCTCTACCTGTACTTTTTATGTTTACCTGTAACTTCACAAATATGCTTGCAGGCCTGAATGGTCTAGAGATAGGTGTCGGTGCCATATCCTCTTCTGGTATAGCAGCCATCGCCTATATTAAAGGTGAAGAAATAAGTATGGTTTTAGCTCTGGTTTTAGCATTATCACTTATTGCATTCCTGTACTACAATTCGTATCCTGCAAGAGTATTTCCCGGTGATGTGGGCACCCTGTTCATAGGCTCTGTTCTATTTTCTGCAATAATAGCAGGAAAATTTGAACTTGAGGGGATGATTGTTTTAATACCATACGTTATGGATGCTATGCTCAAGCTTGTCAGTGCCGGAGTTATGGTGAGAGAGTCCCAGAAGCCCACACTTGTCAGACATGGCAGGCTTTATGCTCCAGAAGACTCAAACTTCTCACTGGTCAGGCTTTTCCTTAGAATCAAACCCATGAGCGAGAGGCAGGTTGTTTTTCTCATCTATATTATCTCTGCAGTATTTGCTCTTGCAGGAGTTGGATTGGAGCATTTGTTGACTTAATTTTATATACCTTTATAACAAATCTCAATGAATGAAGTACTGGATTGATATAACAAATTTACCACATGCTGTCTTCTTTGAAGATTTTATAAGAGAGCATAGCTGTCTTGTTACAGCAAGAAGGTTTGGCTATCTTCAGGAGCTTCTTAAAAAGAAGGGGATAGATTTTACCTCTGCAGGCTACCATGGAGGAAAGAATAACCTTGAAAAGCTAAGGGCAAGTGCAGAGAGAACTGCAGAGCTGGCAGATATTGTGGCAGGATATAAAATAAAGGCGGCAATAAGCAAGCACAGTGTGGAGGCTCCGAGGGTAGCATTCGGTCTTGGCATACCCTCTTTCCACTTTGTTGATAATGAGTATGCAGAAAAGCAGAACAGGCTCACCCTTGCTCTATGTTCGAAGATTATTGTGCCAGGGGCTCTCAGGCTTGAAAAGATAATTGAGCAGGGAGCTGAAAAGAGCAATATTGTAAGGATAAATTCAGTTCTCGAGTATTCGCAGGTGAAAAACTTTGAGCCAGATGAAGAAATAGTGAGAAAGTTAAAGCTTGAAAATTATGTTTTAATAAGGCCACCTCCCTTCAGGGCAGCCTACTATAAAGGGGAGAACCCGACACAGGATATAATAGATACAGTAAGGAGAGAAGGTTACAGTGCAGTTGTTCTTCCAAGGGATAAAGAGAATTACAGTGGTGCACTTAACCTGAGAAATACAGATACTCTCAACCTTGCATACTTTGCAGTAGCTACTATCAGCGGAGGTGGAACTATGAACAGAGAGGCTGCTCTTCTAGGTAAACCAGCCATCTCCTTCTACCCTGACCCACTTCTCGGCGTTGACAGGTTTCTGATTTCTCATGGTGTGATGAAGCATGCCTCTTCGGTAAGAGAAATTGTTGAGTTCATCCCCTCTGATGAGGAGGCAGAGGCAATAGCGAGAAGAGCCTCAAGACTGAGAAGAAAACTCGAGGACCCATTGGAAGTTCTTAAAAGAGAGCTTGAGGAATTTGACTATGACTCTTATACTGAAAATTGACACTGAAAAACCTGAAAGGGATAAGATTCTAAAAGCTGCTGGGTTTATAAGGAAGGGAGAAGTGGTGGCATTTCCCACTGAAACAGTTTATGGTCTTGGTGCCGATGCTATGAATCCAGATGCAATAAAGAAGATTTTCAGAGCAAAGAGAAGACCTCTGGATAACCCACTTATTATCCATATTTCAAGAACTGAACAGGTGTACAGGCTTGTTGAAGAAGTTCCTTCTGTTGCAGAGAAGCTTATGGAAGCTTTCTGGCCAGGTCCCCTTACTATAATTCTTAAAAAATCTTCGGAGGTTCCACCCGAGGCAACTGCCGGGTTAAATACTGTTGCTATCCGTATGCCTGACCATAAAGTTGCGCTTCAGCTTATTGAGTTTTCATCTGTGCCTATCGCCGCTCCCAGTGCCAATCTTTCTGGAAGGCCGAGCCCTACAAAAGCTGAGCATGTAATTGAGGATTTCTACTCAAAAATCGCATGTATAATAGATTCTGGCAGATGCAGAATAGGACTTGAATCTACAGTTATGCTGCTGACTGAGGATAAGCCTCTGATACTTCGCCCGGGCGCAGTAACCATAGAGGAGATTGAGAAGGTTACAGGCAATGTAGAGTTTAATAATAGATCTAAAACCGGTGCTGCAGATAAGCCTGTCTCGCCAGGGATGAAGTACAGACACTATGCACCGGAAGCTGAGCTATGGCTTGTTTCAGAGGACAGGCTTGAGAAGGCTGTAAGAGAAGCCCTGAAGGTTAAAAAAAAGGTTGGTGTTATAACAAGGGGAGAGAAGAATTTACAGGTTGCAGAGGTTTTCAATGCAGGTACGGGTATTGAAGAATATGCCTCGAATATCTTTGCAGCCCTCCGTTATTTTGATGACAGAGGCATTGAAATAATAGTTGCAGAGGGTGTCGAGGAAACAGGGATAGGAGTTGCCATTATGAATCGGCTGAAAAAGGCTGCCACAAGAATGGTTTAACCATTATTTCCTGAAAAACCTCTTTCGGTGCCATTCCCAGGCAGATGCTATAATTTTTTCAAGAGAAGAATACTCGGGTTTCCAGTTTAAAACTTTTCTTGCCTTTGTGCTATCAGCGATTAAAACAGGTGGGTCTCCTTGTCTTCCTGGTGCCTCCACAACTCTTATCTCCCTACCTGTTACCTTTCCGGCTGCCTCAATAACATCTCTTACTGAAAATCCTTCCCCAATACCCAGATTGAAAACATCGCTGTCGCCTCCTTCCTCCAGATACATTAATGCTGAGAGATGAGCCCTCGTGAGGTCTGCAACATGAATATAATCTCGAATGCATGTGCCATCTCTGGTAGGGTAATCTGTTCCAAATATATTAACCTTTTTCCTTCTTCCCATGGCAGCATCCAGAACAACAGGTATGAGATGAGTCTCGGGGGAGTGGTCTTCGCCGATGCCTGCTCTGTAGTCGGCTCCGGCAGCATTGAAGTAACGCAGGCTCACATATCTTAAGCCATAGGCTCTGGAAAAATCTTCAAGTATATGTTCAACTGCAAGTTTGGTTTTTCCATAGGGAGTAACAGGTGCTCTCGGATGCTCCTCTCGTATAGGAATTTTTTCTGGAATGCCATAAACTGCGCAGGTGGAGGAGAATATCATCCTTTTTATTCCATGTTCAATCATAACCCTGAGAAGCTTCATCGTCTGACACACATTATTTTCATAATATTTCGCTGGCTCTGATAGAGACTCCCCTACATCACTGAGAGCAGCAAGATGTATCACAGCTTCTATATCATGCTTTTCAAATATTTCTTTTAAAAGAGCTTCATTACCTGTATTACCTTCATACAGAACTCCAAATTTAGCAAACTCTCTAAGCCCCTGAGAAAAATTGTCTAGGATAATCACGTTATAACCAGCTTCCTTCAGAGCTTTTGCCGTATGTGAACCTATATACCCGCAGCCTCCTGTTACAAGTATATCCATTTTCCGTCTCCTTGACCTCTAATATTTTATTATGTTTTATTTTGATGACTCTTGTAGCATTTTTAACACATTCGGATTTAACTAATTTCGGTAATATATTTCTTTGTTATCTGAGTTGTGTAACGGTATAATTACTTTTTACTATTATAACACCAGAACCAGAGTGCACATTAACAAAACAAAGATAGATATTGGAAACACCATGGAAATAAAAATAAGCAAGATGACGGTCAATATTATAAATAATAATATACATGCCCTCCCTGAAAGATGCATATAGCCTCTCTTGAATCCCTCCCCTTCAATATTATCATCAGTAATCTATCTAAGGATAGGAATACTGAGTACAGCCTATATCCCCACCAAAACAAAGTTTGAATTCACTTTTTATCCCGGTTCTATAAGGCCATTATATTTTTGGCACCTTCTATAAATTGTTCTTCAAGGTTTCACCAACCCTAAATCTTTTTCCCGGCTTACCAATGCTGGAGTTGCTGTAAACCAGCTCTTTCGTCCAGATGACGAGGTTCTCAGTGGTGCTGTGCACTATACTCAACCTCCGATGGAAAGCTTCCTGATTTAGCGGGAGTAGTTTACTGCAACATCATCTACTCGCATATACTTCACATTATACTTTTTCTCCAGGTCTGATATAAGCTTCAGAAAACTCTCCCTGTGCTCTTGGCCTGTGAACTTCCATGGGTGCATATATATTACAAACGGGTAACCCATCCTGGCATGATATTCTGCAGAATTCAGGCACATTTTAATGTTTGTGAAGCTTCCATCTGATATGGATGGCGGGACCTCAACAATTCCATCCATATTTACAACGGGTTTTTTTATATCCATATACCTTCTAAGGAGACTGCTATCAATTTTAAATCCAGTCTCCTTTAGCACCTTTAAGTAGGACATATTCCTGGTTACCGAGGGCGTAAGTATGGGCGAACGGTACATTACTGGATATCTCCCTGTAGCCTTATATAGCGCTTTCCTGGACCTGATTAAAGCTATGCGGAAGTCTTCTACGGTCTTCGTACTCCTCTTCCATATATAATTAAAACTCCTTCCTGAATAAAGCGAAAGAGCAATAGCCCCTTTTTTTGAAAAGATAGGGTACTCATGATAATTTCCATGGGAACCCACAGAATTGCCTTTTTCAACCAGGAGTTGTATTTCCCCCGGGTACCTGCGTGCCATTTCTCCTGTAACAAAAAAGGTTGCTCTGGCGCTGTGGTTCTCCAGAGTTTTAAGAATCCATGGAAGATTATTAATACCTTCAGGCACTTCCAGATCAAAGCTCAAAACCACGGTCAGGTTTTTTTTAACCGGAGGATTCTCCCAACTTTCCCCCTCCGCCAAAAGAATTCCAGTCCCCAGGGAAAGGGCAGCTATCATAAGAAGAAAGACAACTTTCTTCACTGACTCCACCTCTCATAATAT
Organism: archaeon BMS3Bbin15; assembly: GCA_002897955.1. Classification (NCBI taxonomy): domain Archaea; species archaeon BMS3Bbin15. Next base: position 13,520 of record BDTY01000043.1, on the reverse strand, counting down.
TTAAGAAACATCCGGTCCTTTGTCAGGTTGTAGAGCCACTTCATTTGCCGGGCCTGTAAGTCATTATAATGCCTGCTGGCAACCCTTTTACTGGCATCATAGTAGCTGCACCCGGAACCGCAGTCGTACTGGGGTACAAAATGCTTCAAAGATACTATTCCTTCGGAGTAGATTTTCAATGCTCTGGAATTGGATGTGGCCACACCATACTCCCTTATCCACAAAAGGGCTGTTATAAAGCCATTGAGCACATAGGGAGGGTTGGGACTCACATACTCGGGAAGCCATAAATAGGACTTTCTTCCATCAGTCCTTTCATCCTTGAAACCTCCTTTATCTACACTGACTTCAAAGGCCTTTAAAACCCTGTTTCCCGCCTCTAAATATCTGGTTTCTCCTGTGTTCTCATAGGCTAAAAGGAGGGCTTTAAGAACCCCTGCCTGGCAGAGGGCACCCCTCCACCCGGTCTTGAGATTGTAGGGGGGCCAGGAAAAATCATACTTTATTACGAGGAATTCTCCTCCGGCTTCAGGGGTGGAATTGTTCAAAAGGAAATCTGTCAGAAAAAGTGCCCTTTCCAGCTGGCTTTTATTTCCAGTTTTTTTATAATCATAAAAGGCCTCCCTGGCCTTTAAAGCCACTATCTGAGGGGCCATCTGATACCCAAGATTAACACCGTCCACGGACCCATAATAAATGAGGGGTATTTTATTCTCTGTTATACTATATTTAACAGGTTGTTTAAGGTCATGAGATGATCCATCGCCCAGTTTAGAGACATCTTGATATCTGGCGTTCATTGCTACCGCCTCAAAAATAAAAAAAATAATAAGGACAATCAGGACACCGAAAAGATAAAATCCTCTCCTCAAGAATTCTGCCTCCAATTTTTCCTATATCTCTCAGGCATAATAAACCTTTTCACTAACAAAAAAGATTGTATCTTTAAGTGAGATTGTATGTATTCTCTTGAGGAGGAGCCCCCCTGGTGTGTTCTTTAGCTCTACCAATAACTTCTGCATTCTTCAATACCTCCTAATCAACCTGTTACCCTTATTCCTCACGGAACAAGCCCACGTGCTTTAGCTGTGGGTGATTGACTTTATCTCTCCCTTACAGGAATTCCCAACACAAAAGGACAACACTAGCTTAGACTCCAGTTTTTATATATCTTTCTGAAAAACCATGTGTCAACAATTTTTTATTTTAAAAATGTTCCAGAAATTTCGCTTTAATTTTGTATCCAACACCCCCACTGCAAAGATTCCCTGTCGATAATAACTTCTCTCTTTTCATTCTTTTTCACGCACAGTTTTCTTATCAGAGCAGACAGGGAGATGAAACTCTAGCTTCTTCATACTTAATTTAAGTCGGAGGATATACACTTTTCCGATGCTCTACCAAAGTTTTTATTACTATAGTGCCCCAATTAAAATCATGCTTCAGAGTACCTATGAAGCCTTTGCCAGAAAAAGGAAAGAGCTTCAGAATTATGTGGAAAATCTTAAATCAAGGACAGATTTTACAGTTTTCAGGGATGAATGGAGAGAGGTAGAGATTGAAGCTAAGGAATCCATAGCAGGAGCTGAGGATGGGAGTGTAAACCACAGGAAATACAAAAGTCTTGTGCTTTATGCCTTAAATGCAACCAGTGTTATATATGATGGCAAACTCAGAATGGATGGTATTGCTGATATTGATTTCCTCTATCCCTATAGATATGTCAGGGACAGGCTGAGTCTCTACATGACAATACTTGAAATTAAAACAGCACTGAAGCACATTAAAAATATTGATATTTTAATGCTTGATGGCTCCATATATGCCGACCTGTTAGCTCCAAGAGAACTCTACAGCCTTAGCATGGAGGGCAGGAATAAAATTTTAAGTTATCTTCCTGAGATAGAGAGGAGTAGTAATGAAGTAATATCAAAGAAAATTGCCAGGGAAGAAAGACTTGAAAATGAAGAAATATTCTTTCTTGAGTATATTGAATACCTTTATTCTATCTCTGCCCTTCTGGAGAAGGGTATTAAAAAAGTGGTTGGTATATCAAAGACCTCCACTGACACCAGGGTTGGGTATGAGATACCTGATATGGCAGGCTTTGAGGAAGTTTCCTCTAAGGAGGGTTTTTCAAAGATATATGAGAAAACTGTTAAAAGAGATTTTCCTGTTTACAGCAATTTTTTCAGGAGTATGGTTTTCAGCAGATTTTATGCAAGGCTGGAGGATAAAAAGCAGGTTCTCATGTTTGAAGCTCCAAGAGAGATTACAGAGAAGGATGCAGAACATATTCTGGAAAGGGTAAAATATTTCTCAATAGATGGTTATCCCTATCTACTGAGAAAGGCTCACAGAGAGGTTGTTATCGGGGCTAAAAACATAGACAGTTTTGCATCTATGATTGGAATAACAGAGAAAACTGGAAGGGAGGCACTGAAATGAGTATTCTTGGATTATGTATAGGTGAAAGCAGTCCTGGCAGTGCAGTATTTATTTCAAAGACAATGCCTGGTATGGGTGAATATGTTGTACTCGAGTATGACGGCATGAAGATTCTGGGTATGACAGAGGGTATAGTGAGGGGAAGCCCCTCTATAACTGGCGATATTATTGACCCCGATGTTGTGGAGAGAATTCTCAAATTTGAGGGTATAGATGAGCAGTATGTCAGGGGCAGGGTAAAACTTCTTGGTGATATTGAAAAACTTGAGATTCCCAAGATTGCACCACCACCCGGGACAAGGGTAAAAAAAGCAGATTCTGAAATTCTGAGAAAGATTTTTTCCAGTGGTAATGTTCGCCTGGGCACACTTCTCTCAAACCCTGAAGTTGAGGTCAGGGTTGATGCCTCGAGAATGATAACAAGGCATCTATCAATTCTTGCAATAACGGGTGCAGGTAAGTCAAACACAGTAAGTATTATTATAGATGGAATTATCAAACTTGGTGGAATGCCTTTAATTTTTGATATGCATTCCGAATACACTGATGCTGAGTTCAGTGGAGGTGTTAAGAAAATAGAGCCAAGGCTCAATCCTATTTATCTATCGCCGGATGAATTCAAGATTCTTGTCGATATTGGAAAAGAGGCCCATCTTCAGGAAAGATATCTGAGAAAGGCATATCAAACAGCCAGGGAGCGAATATCCAGAGGTGGCAGGGATTTTATAAGGGAAGTTGTTCTTGCTCTTGGGGAGATTCAGGAATCTGAAGGGAATTTCACCCAGAGTGAGAAGAGTGCTGTTGTTGGTGTTATAAATAAGGTGGAGGATTTTGAATCCAAATATAAGGGGCTTGTGGATGCCTATGCAGGGGATATGTATGAACAGCTTGAACTGGGCAGGGCAAATGTTATTGACCTTGGAAGTGTGGATGAAGACTATGCTGATGTTATAGTCAGCCATATGCTTAGAAAGCTGCTTTATCTCAGAAAGAGCAGAAAAGTTGCACCTGTCTTCTGTATTCTTGAGGAGGCACATCTTCTTGCTCCCGCCAACAGACCAACTCTGTCAAAGTACTGGATTGAGAGGGTTGCAAGAGAAGGCAGGAAATTCGGGCTTGGGCTATGTCTGGTAAGCCAGCGTCCAAAAAGTCTTGATTCCAATTCTCTCTCCCAGGCAAATAACAGTATAATTATGCGTATTGTTGAGCCCAGCGACCAGAGGCATGTCCAGCAGACCAGTGAAAGACTAAGCGATGACCTTATAGGGCAGCTCAGCTCTCTGAATGTGGGTGAAGCTGTTGTTCTCGGACTTATGGTCAGGGTTCCTGCTCTTGTGAAAATAGATAGATTTGAGGGTAAAATCACAGGAGGTGACCCGGAGATTGTCGAGGAGTGGAAGACTCTCAATGAAAATCAGATAATAGAAGACAAAAAGCAGAAAAAAGAGGTTGATAGCCTTTACGATGGAATGGATTAGAGTCTTGCATACTGGGCATGGGAAACTCCACTGACCTTCAGCACTCTATATTTATCTATAAGGCCTTCTCTTATTCCTATGGCAACTGCTTCTTCTCCTGAGAGATTGGCTATTGTGGCTCCTCTGAGGGCACTTACAATTTCCAGTTCTGAAAAGAGTTCATTTCCATAAAAATGTTTGCTTATCTCCAGCCTGACCCCATCCTCTTCAAAGAGCCTGCCATGAAGCTCTTCATCGCACACTGCAACAATTACCTCTCTCTCAACTCTGTAAATCTTCATATAGAATTTCATTAACTTATTCTCAAAATTTAACCATAGGCAAAATTCAAAAAATCTTTATTAAGGTAAGGCATAGCTCTTCTATGCAATACGGGGACATAGTGTAGCGGCTATCATGGCGGGCTCCAGACGATTCTCGCGAGAGAAACCCGCTGACCTGGGTTCAAGTCCCGGTGTCCCCACTTTCTTATTTATAACTCAATCAAACGTCCATAAGGCTGTATTACCCAAACTGGCAAATTCTGTTAAAATTATCTGACGGAAATATAAGGAAAGCATTTAAGTAATAGTGGTAAACTAGCTTATGGTGTTGTCATGTTTGCATACAATCCTGTGTACAGTCCCGAAGGTTACATAATAGCGATAATTATTCTGGCAGTTGTAATTTATCTTTTAAAAAGTTACTACTTTAAAAAAGTAAAATTTGATGCTGACTTCACAAAGGCACTGGCCGCACCGATAATTTTTGCAATTCTTGTCAGGTTGCTTGCCGATGCTGGTGTGGTTGGAAAATCCCAGTGGTGGAGCGTAACCCCTGGAATTTATATTGTGGGTATCATATATGGTTTAATCATTATTACAATAGCCCTTGCTGTACAGGACAGATTTAAAATACCCTACTGGAAAATCACGCTATTTCTGGGAGCTATTACGTCTCTACCTGTATTTTATAAATTATATCAGCACATGTTCTCGCCTCTGAGATTTTTCGCGCCTGTTGCCCTTGCAACAATAGCATCTGCCATTGTATATGGCTTCTCAAAACTTCACCCTAAACTTAAATTTCTCAGTGTCAGGTATAACTATCTGATATTTTTTGCTCATTTTCTTGATGCCAGTGGCACCTTTATAGGCATGACATATTTCGGTTTTAGCGAGGAGCACATGGTTGCAGGATATCTTATTCATTTAACAGGCACCGCCCTGATAATGTACCCCATGAAGCTGCTTGTTGTTGGGCTTGCCCTGTATATTCTTGAGAACTGGTATAAAGAAGAGGGAAAGACAGAGGTGACCTATTACAGAATTATTAAAGTTACAATGTTTATAATTGGAATAGGGCCTGGAATCAGAAATGCTCTGCTTTTGACTCTTGTAAGGTGATGGCATGAAAGAGAAGTGGAGGAACAGATTTGGAGAATGGTACAGCGATATTATTGAGAAAGCTGAGATTCTAGACATTAGATATCCTGTTAAAGGGATTTATGTCTGGCTGCCTTATGGCTTTAAAATTCGCAGATATGTGCTTGCTACAATCAGGAATGAACTTGAAAAACGTGCTCATGAAGAAACCCTTTTCCCATTATTAATTCCGGACTACGAGCTTGCAAAGGAGGGAAAGCACATAAAGGGCTTTGAGGATGAGGTTTACTGGGTTACCCATGGTGGAAGAGACCCTCTTGAGGTTAAACTTGCCCTGAGACCAACTTCAGAGACTGCCGTTTACCCGATGTTCGCTCTCTGGATTCGTTCCCATGCCGACTTTCCAGTGAAAATCTATCAGATTGTGAATACCTTCAGATATGAGACAAAGCACACAAGGCCTTTAATAAGACTCAGAGAGATTACAACATTCTGTGAAGCTCATACCTGCCATGGAAGCTATGAAGAGGCGGAAGCTCAGGTAAAGGAGGGTGTGGAGAGCTATTCATCCATATTCAAAGCCCTTGGAATACCATTTATACTGAGCAGACGCCCGAAATGGGACAAGTTTCCTGGTGCGGATTATACTCTTGCCTTTGATACCCTGTTCCCTGACGGAAGAACGCTTCAGATAGGTACAGTGCATCAGCTCGGTCAGAACTTCGCAAAAACTTTTGAAATCACATTTGAAAATCTGGAAGGAGAGCAGGAGTATGTGTATCAGACCTGCTATGGAATGAGCGACAGAGTAATTGCAGCCCTATTGTCTCTTCACGGTGATGATTCAGGATTATCTTTAATCCCGGAAGTTGCTCCAGTTCAGGTGGTGATTATACCTGTATGGAAAAAAGGTCACATAGATGAGGTTAACAGGGAAATTGAGAAAATAGAGAAGGAACTCGTGGAATATAGAGTTCACATAGACAATAGAGACAAAAGGCCAGGGAGGAAATATTATGACTGGGAAATTAAGGGGGTGCCTTTAAGACTTGAAGTCGGTATAAGAGATATTGAAAATCAGGTTGTAACCTTTGTTAGAAGAGATACAGGGGAAAAGTCTCCTGTTAAAAGAGAAGAACTCAGAGGGAAGGTGGAGGAAGTTCTGAAAGATATTGAAAAAAATCTTTCGGAAAGAGCACAGAAATATCTGGAAAGCAGGATATTTAAGGTTTACAGTATAGAAAATGTTAAAGAAGTTGTTTATAAGAAGAAAGGTATTGCAAAGACTCTCTGGTGTGGGAGAAAGGATTGTGGTATGGACATTGAGGAAAGGGCTGACGTTGATATTCTTGGTATACTGGAGGAAGAGGTAGAAGGTAGCTGTATAGGATGCGATGAAAAGGCTAAAAAACAGGTAATTATGGGTAGAAGCTATTGATAGAATATATGCAGATATATTTCTTATTGATATAATTTAAGGGATATCTGGGAAGATATATGGTCTGAGATAGAAATTCTGTCTATCTTCTGGGATTGGGATGGTGGTGGATAAGCTGTTAAAATTGCCACGGAGAAGTATAATTCTGGAGCTGGCAGTGGTTCTGCTTTTAGTATCAACTATCCCTCTTTTAGTAAACAGTTATGAAACAATTAAAGTTTCAAAGCATGCTCTTAAAGAAGAAATTTTAATTCAATCTCATATTATATCAACAACTCTTGGAAGCAGTGTGCTTCATTTTGTACAGATGGAGAAGAGAATAACAGAAGATTTCGGTTCAGACGGTTTTATAAGAAATTCTCTTGAGGAGATTGAGAGTGGACACAAACAAACTGAAGTTGTACTGAGTCAGTATCTTGTTAAGAATAAGCTTCCACTTCATGGAGAAATCCGTTATATAAATATTTATAACATGGAGGGCAGGGTTGTCGCTTCAACATCTGAAAGCAAGATTGGAGAGGTTGATGCGCATAAACAATATTTTGTAAAGGGGCTTGAAAGGCCATATATAGGCAGTGATGAGCTTGATTTAATTAGTGTGAGAATTATTCCAATAGCCTCTCCTATAAAATCAATAACCACAGGTAAGGTTATAGGAGTAATTGTAAACTTTGTAGACATGAGGGGTCTCGAGGAATTAATAAACTCATCTTTGTATATGGTTAGTTTGCATAAAGTCAATAAATCAGTACCGCCTGGAATTGTAAATAACCTTAACTTTTATATAGGTACCACTCAGGGCGAAGTAATATACTCTGCGTTTCAAAAAAATATAAACTTTAAAGTATCACAGATTCCTTTAGAAGAATGCAGAAATAACTCCAGAAGTGTCAATGGTATTTATAATAACTATAAGGGAATAAAGGTTCTGGGAGCCTATACCTGCTTACCTGAACTTAAATGGATTATTGCGGTCGAAATACCTGAAAAAGTTGCTTTCTACAATATAAATGTATTGAAAGAAGAAACTTTTAGAATCATGATTATATCTATATTTTTAATTATTGTTCTTGTATATTTCAGTATTAAATGGCTCTCTTCTCCTATTTTAGATTTGACAGAGGCAGCAAAAAATATTGGAAGCGGTAATTTCAATTCAAAGGTTAATATAAAAAGAAATAATGAGCTTGGCCTTCTTGGAGATGCATTCAATAAAATGGTGGATAATCTAAATGAAAACATTAAAAAATACATAGACCTTGTTGAGACCTCGCCTGATGCAATAATTTCTGTGGATAAAAAAGGCAGGATAGTTGTCTGGAACAGGGCGGCGGAGCAGGTATTTGGTTATAGCAAAGAGGAAGTTCTCGGTAAGGATATCACAGGGCTTGGAATAATTGCAGATTGCATTTATGAGATTAATAAGGAGTCTCCTGTTCATAGAAAAACAGGGGAATGCTATGGTTTTAGAAAGAATGGGGAGAGTTTTCCTATTGAATTCTCTTTCTCTAAAACAGAGGTTGACTCTTCAGTGGTAACTACTTTTATTATTAGAGATATGACAGAGAAAAAGGAAATCCTTGAGAAACTGGAAGAGTCAGAGGCAAAGTCTAGGAGCATCATTGATGCAAGCAATGACGCTATTATAGTGGGTGATGAGAATGGAAACATAATCCTGTGGAACCCGGCAGCGGAGCAGCTATTCGGATATAAGAAGGAGGAGGCTCTGGGCAGAGGTTTTGACCAGCTTATTGTGCCTGAGGGGTACAGACATGTCCCGAGAGAAGCCTACAGGCGGGTATTAAAAACAAAGAAACTGGCACGGGAAGGCCATATAATTGAGGCTGAAGGGCTAAAAAAGGATGGTACAAGGTTTCCGGTGGAACATACTGCCTCTCTTTTTGAGATAGAAGGTAGAGTCAGGGTAGTGGCTATACTTCGCGATATAACGGAAAAGAAAGAGATTGAAGAAGAGCTGAGGAAAGGGAATAAAGAGCTTCAGAAAGCTTATCACAGGCTTAAAAGTCTGGATACACTCAAGAGAGATATTATATCCAATGTGTCGCATGAAATTTTAACGCCGGTAACTCTTGCCAAAGGTTTTATAGATGTGGCAATGTATGAGAACGAACCCGATATGATAAAAGATTATCTAAAACAGGTTAAAAGTGCACTTATCAGGATGGAATATGTAGTTGAAGACCTGGTTGAGGTTTCAAAACTTGATGTTGAAATAAGACCTGAAGATATGTCTGAAGTTGACATTGAAAAGATTATTGATGAAATAATAGCTATGAAAAAGGAAATGGCTGCTTTAAAAGGAGTTGTGATAAAGACAAAAATAAACGTTAGTAAAATTAAGGCAAATGAAGATAAAATAAAACATATACTCAGAGATTTGATAGACAATGCCATAAAATTCAATAAGCCAGATGGCGAGGTTTTAATAGAGGTTGAAAAGGAAGGCTCGAATGTAAAAATCGTTGTGAGTGATACGGGCATAGGCATTCCAGAGGACAAAATCGATATGATATTCCAGCCATTAACCCAGCTTGACCCCAGCACAAGAAGAGCCTACTCAGGCACAGGCACCGGTCTTGCTGTGGTGAAAAAGATTATTGAGGCACATAAAGGCACAATAGATGTTAAGAGCAGGGTGGGTGAAGGTACAACATTTATAATAACTCTACCTCAATAATAGAAAAAGAGAGATGTCAATTACCCACTAATAAAGAGTTGTGAGCTTCATGCTTTTTCGAATCTCCAATGGGAATCTTCACAGGCGTTACTTCAGACAGTTCCTTCCCTGTCTATTTTTTCTGAATACAGATGGAGATTTTTACTATGTTTTTTACAATGATTTTAGCATGTTAATCTATTGTATATTCAATAGTAATAAATGAAGGTATAAAACTATGGACGCAAAAGAGAAAAAATCGGTTGAAAAAGAAAAGAAGAAATATACAATAACCTTTCCACCTGCAGAAACCAGTGTTCTCAGGGAATATGCTGAAAAGGAGGGAGTGTCGATGGCAGAGATTATCAGGAGAGCTCTTAATTTCTATCAGGTCCGATTAAAAGCCAAAGAGGAAAATATGGATGTAGTATTAGAAGACAAGGAACGTAAAAATAAGGTGCTAATTGTGGGGCCATGATTCTTCCTTTTGCCATTTCTTTACAGGATATCATAACTGGAGCCATAGCTATTTTAATTTACCTTTTAAAGAGGATTGTAGAGGATGAGTCAAGAAGTATAAAACAAGAACTCAAGCAAATCAACATCAGCATAAATCAAAATATACAAAATCAAAATCAAAATATGTCGATATATCACCTACCAGAAAGAATTACCACCATCACAGAAACCAGCGAAAAAATGGAGAAGCTTGAGGAGAGGATTAAGCGACTCGAAGAGGATAAAAGACCGTAAGTGGATAACAATGAGTCTAACTTTAAGCGATTTTTTATAATAACTCTACCTCAATAATAGAATATATAAGGCTGAGGGTAATATATGGGTGATATACCTATCAGCCCGAAAGGTTTATATGTCTTCAGCATTTCTCTAAAACTGTCATAAACCAATTAGCGAAAGGTATAAATACCCCCCTTTGGGACGTTATATATAAAAGAAAATATTGGAGGTTGAATATGGTAAGTATAAAAAAGATAGGTGCAATAGTTACAGGAGCCCTCTTTGTGGGTGCTACTGTAGGAATGGCAGCAGCCATTAGCATGCCTTCTGCTTTTCAGTCAAGCATGCTCGCTTCAAATGGTGTGGCGAAGGCTCAGCTTGTAGTTGGTAAGAACGCTCCGGGTAAAATCGCTGATACTAATAGTGCAGATGTCATAAAAGAGGCAGTGGCCAGTAAACTGAATGTGAGCGGTGTTGGCGGAGATGTTGTTGTTAGCTACGGTTCAGATAATCTAAATGAAGCTGGAGACGCTGTTGATACATGGCTAAGTAGCTCTCTTTCTGGTAATGCTACTACTACGCTCAAGCTTGGTACTAGTGGCGCACAGAGTGGAGACATTGCCTATATCGGTAATGACAGCAGTATGAAGTATGATGCCAACGGCAACGGTAAGGTTTCAGATAGTGTTGACTACACTCTCTATGATGGCGTGTATGTAGCTGATGGCATTAACGGTGTTGTCAGATTTTTTAATGATATCGGCAAGAACAAGGTTTCTGACTTCAGCACAAGCACAGATACCAATTTAGTGACTGGTGACGTTGTCAAGATAAAAGGAGCCAAGTATGCAATAACCAGTAAGAGCAATTGGGCATCAGGCGAGATTTCCCTTGGTCCTGCTATGCTCAGGACGGTATCTTATTCAGGGACATCACCTAGTTCTGGAAATGCTCTTGTTATAACAGGCGGCTACAAGGTTTTCTATGACGTCTCTAACGCAAATTCTACCAATGGTACAGGTGCACTTTCCTTCTACGGTTCCACTGGATACCTTGGTTCCTATACCTTTACAATTAATAATGGTGGGAATGGAAAGTATGCAAATGCAACTGTAGGTGGAAGTGCAATTGTAGATAACACTACAACAAAGAAGCTTAACTCTGTGTCTGGGTTGAACCTTGGAGACTTTGGGTCAAAGTACAATATTTACCTTGTAAAGCTATCCAATTCAACAGTTACCACTCCCTGGGTAAGTATGGTTTTTGTTGACAAGGATACAACAGCTACAGTTACCGATGGTCAGAGTGGTTTCATGGGTTATGGAGCAGCATGGATAAACCATGGTGGTTCTAGTACATCCGGAAAGATGCTTCTTCTTAGCGACCCACTCCAGCTTGTGAAGGGTGGAGCCGTAGATGTCCCGGGTACTCTATACGAAGCAAAATACAGTCCAACCAGAGGGCTTAATATTAAATTAAAGATTGACAAAAGCCAGCCAAGTGGTGCTACATGGAAGTCAACTAAATATAGTTTCCTTGGAGAGAATGTAAACATAAAGACATCGGGCGGTACAGCAGCTACACCTGAGCTCGCAATAGTTAACGAAGATACAGCTTCAAGCAGCATGAACCATGTGCTTATAGGCGGTCCGGTAGCAAATAAGATGACTGCCCAGCTGGTTGAATCTGGCGCAAGCAAGGTTGACTGGTATAACAGCAGTGGTAACATTGAGGTAGTCTCCGGCCATCCTGCAGCAGGAATGTATTCTATAATAGTTGCAGGTAAAGCCAGAACTCAGACAAGGGCTGCAGCCGATGCTCTTGCAGCCTGGCTCTAAAGGGGCAAAAGCCTCTTCTTTTTTTTAACTTTTTCTTTTTATTGAATCAGCATATATTCATGCATGAGTGCAGCAAACCTTTTTAAAGATAAAGGCTTATTTTTTCTATGTGGATAGTCTGACCTTTATCTCTTCTTTAAGAGAAAAGTTTAAGATTTTATATCTGAGAGGCGATATGGCCTATAGCGTCAATCCTCTTTTGGATTTTTTCCGTTATTTCATAGAACAATCACTCATGTAGTCCTTTTATTTCCAGGACTGAATGACTTCTGATTCCACAAATTTCTGTAGTGTAGAAACCTTTTTATATGTGGTGTATATACACTACACTTGATGAGTTTTGTTAGAAAGATAAAAAGCGGGAACTCGGTGTACTATGCCGAGGTTGAAAACAAAAGGGTGGGAGGCAAAGTGGTTCAGAGGCACATAAGATACTTGGGCAAAGACCCTAACGCTCCTCACGCCCCTCCCAAGAAAGCAGAGATAAATGATGTAGGGTTCAGCTACCTCGCCACAATGCTGATGCAGAAGGCTCTCACGGCAAATGACGTCTTTGAGTTTCTCGAAGACCAGGGCATCATGGTGTCGAGGGAGGAGTTGGAGAAGATTGGGCTGTTCTACGATTTCGGAAAAAAAACATTCTCCGTCTACCTCTCCTATCAGAAGACCTCAAAGCGGAAACCCGCTGCAGGAGATGCGGGAAGCCACTAAAGTTCTATGTAAGCTGGCAGCGTCAGGTGGTAACCCTCAGAGGTCTTATGGAAGTGAGGGTGAGAGTGCTTCACTGCCCAGACCATCCGGATATCTATGTCTACCCAAAACCCATACATCGGCTTTTCCTTCCGGGATGCCGTTTCGACATGAACGTGATGAACGCAGTTGGTATTCTGAGATGGGGATTGTGTCTCCAGCGTGAGGAAATCCAGATACTCCTCATGGGCCGTGGTGTAACAATATCTACTGGTGAGATATCGTACCTCTCTGAGAGATTCCTCGTCTATTTCTCCCTTCTCCACCGCTCGAAGTACCCCGAGATTGCCAGACTCTTTGAATCCAATGGTGGGGCTGTACTGCACATCGACGGCACCGAGGAAAAGGGTAGTGATGTAGTTTTCTGCGCCAAGGAAGGGATGACGGGTATAACTGTTATGGCAGATACCATACCCTCGGAGTCGACAAAATACGTCACAGGTTTCCTGGAGAAGTATAAGGAAACTTTCAGTTCTCCCTTAGTAGTGGTCAGGGATATGAGCCAGATACTGGAGAGGTGTGTTACCGAAGTGTTCCCCGATATATCCCAGCAGATATGTCATTTTCATTTCGTCAAAAATCTTGGCACAGAAGTCCTACGGGACATATATTTCAATCTCAGAAGGAAGGTCATCAACACCAGGATGGTTCCCACACTGGTCAAACAAAAGAAGGTCCTGCGTAGGGAGGGTAGGAATAAAGTGGAAACTGCTGAGCTTTTCTGGGTTCGCCTGGCCATTGAGCACCTTGAATATTCCAGGAAACACTCCAGCGGGTTCCCATTCAAGT
>BDTY01000042.1 GCA_002897955.1 archaeon BMS3Bbin15 | reverse complement strand
CTGGATGGTGAGAGCCGTGGGGATATCGTTCATCCCGGTTGATATCCCGAAGGCGATCTGCTTTTTGTCAGGACGCATATCCCTCGAATACCCAAGGGCACCGATTTCCGCTTTCTCACCTTCAAAATAGGTGGAGGAGAAGTCCATCAACTGGTCACTGTCCACGAGGTTATACTTCTTCAGAATATCCTGATACCGTTGATGTAAGATAGGGCAGGTTTTGCCCACATGTTCTACTGCCCGATACAGACTCCTTTCTGCAGGCTTATCCTTTAACCCCAGACGCTCAAAACATTCTTCCGGATATGTGTCCAGGATCCGATGCACCGATACCCCATGGGTCAAACGGTTGTTCAGGAGGACCTTAACCCTGCCCTCGAAATTCTTCGCCTTTTTGGTGACCCCGTCAAAAATCCCGGAGACCAAACCGAAAGCTTTTTCTGCCTTGTCCAACAAGGCTATTCCGCCTAAAGAAAATGTAGTGTTTTTCATGGGGAATAGTTGGCATAACACCAATATATTTCCTATCTTTAGGCATTAAGTGGCGAGGTCAAGTTATAAAAATAAAAAAATAAAGCTCATAATAGATACAAAATACAAGCTTTACATAAAATCTTCTAATCAAGACATCTACCAGATGATGGCTTATGGAATAGCCGGAAAATGTTCTGAGATTGTGCTACTCTATCCAAAAACTGAAAACTTCACTGAACCCAATGAAAATCCCATTACTATATCACTTCACAGCGATGAATGTCAAACAAAATGTGAGCTTCCCAGGGAGTTGAATATTTATATTAAAACTGTTGATTTGATGAAAGAAAGCCTTAAAGATAGTAAAGACGAAATAATAAATGAGTTAAAACCTTTCATTCCATATCATTCAAAATTTCTTTTATAATCTCCTTGAGAGGTGGTAAATCCCTTTTTACTGTTATCCACACTCTCTCAGAGTCAACTGAAAAGTACCCGTGGATAAGCTTGTCTCTCATACCTGCTATTTTCTTCCATGGGATTTGGGCGTACTTTACTTTTATTTCAGAAGGAAGACTCTTTACAGCCTCGCCGATTATTTCCAGGCAGTGAATAGTAGAGTAGAGCTTCTCCTTGTTGGAGGCAAAAGTCTGAAGGTCAATTCCCGTGGTAATCTCTTCCGCATCTTCAATGGCTCTGAGTATTTCTTTGAGGAAGTCTCTGCTATCCCTCCTCAAAGGTAGACGACCTCCCTTTTAATGTGTTCCCCTATATAGGGCTTGAGGGTTTTCTTTTCCACCAGGTCAACTTTAACCCCCAGCAAATCGCTCAGTTCCTGCTCAATTCCAATAAAATCGAGGAGGCTGAGCTCAGCATCATTCCCAAATTCAACAAGGATGTCTATATCACTTGTCTCTTTCTGCTCTTCTCTGACATAAGAACCAAAAATGCCTATCTCTTTTATTTTATACTTCCTTTTTAGCTCTTCTTTATATTTTTCCAAAAGTTCTTTTATCTCACCAATACTTCTTGGAGACATTTTTACACCTGTAGTAATACTTAAGATTGTTCACGAGATAAAAACTTCGAAGCCAGGTTAACTAAAACAGTCTTAAGAATTTTAATTACCTCACGTTCTTACACCACCGGAGTATATCAAAATGGAAGTCTTAACTAACTGGAATACTCCACTATTTTATGAAACATCACACGCCTCATCCATGAATTTCAATAACAAACTCCTTCTCCACCTTATCACCTTTAAATTTCACTCCCTCTCCCTCCAGAAGGCCTCTCTTTATTTCTGTGCCATAAAAATAACCTCCCAAGCTTAAATCACTCCTTATTACTCTGTGACAGGGTACAACAATGGCATAGGGGTTCTTTGCCATAACATTGCCAGCCGCCCTTGCAGCCTTCTGTCTTCCAGCCGCATCTGCAAGAGCCATATAGGTTGTAACCCTGCCCACTGGAATTTTCATCGCAGCCTTCATAACACTACTATCAAAATGGCCGAAAGTAGAAAGACCAGGCTTGAAATCTGGCAGCTCAGTAGCATTACTTCTTCTTCCTGTGAGCTCTACCCTGACTAACCTTCCTTTTGAAAACCTTACAAGCACTTCAAAACCGAGGTATGAAAAGATTTTCTGCATGATTAAACTTATGAAATCCTCAGATAAATAATAGCACCACAATACACCTTCATGAAATAACTTTACATGTTATTAAATCCTCTATCGAAGATGAAAAGCATAGCTTTGCTCAGTTCAGGCCTTGATAGTGTCGTAGCAACCACCAGAGCAAACAATGAAGGTAGGGTTGAGCTCGCTCTAACCTTTGATTATGGCCAGAGGGCTGCTGCGCAGGAGATATTCTATGCCTCCAGAGTATGCGAAATCCTTGGCATAAAACACAGAGTTATAAAAATTTCATGGCTCAGTGAGATATCAAAATCTGCTCTTACAGATTTAAATTCAGAAATACCCGAACCTGAAGACAGAGAGCTTGACATAAAAGAAATCACTGAAGAAACAGCAAAGCAGGTCTGGGTGCCCAATAGAAATGGAGTTTTTATCAACATTGCTGCAAGCTTTGCAGAGGCTATTGAAGCGGATGCAATAATCGTAGGTTTTGATGCGGAAGAAGCAGTTACATTTCCTGACAACTCAAGAAGCTATGTTGAGGCTGTTAATACTGCTTTAAGCTTCTCCACCATGAATAAAGTAGAGGTTACAGCACCTGTGATAAATCTTAACAAGAGTGAAATAGTTGCTCTTGGCCTTGAAATTAATGCACCCCTGGAATGGAGCTGGAGCTGCTACTATGGTTCAGAGAATCCATGTATGAAATGTGAGAGTTGCAGGCGCAGAGAAAGAGCATTCAGGAGTATTGGATTTAAAGACCCTCTCAAAAAGAGGCTGGGAATGTCAATCACCACCCATTAAAATGAGTGGCCTGTCTCGTGAGAGACAGGGGTAACAGGTTGATTAGGAGGCATTGAAGAATGCAGAAGTTGTTATTGGTAGAGTTTAAGAACACATCAGGGGATGCTCCTCAAGTCCCCTGCTCTGTAAGTGGGGCATTAAACAGAGAGGAAACTCTCAGTGTGCCCTGCATAGTACTGGCCAATAACAACTCCGATGAGGACCTACACTCTGGCAAGAGTAGACAGGACTTGAGAGTTCCTGTGTTAAATATGCGTGGAAAACCTTTAATGCCTATGAGACCTAGAAAGGCAAGAGTTTTCCTGAAACAGGAAAAGGCAGCAGTAGTTCAGCGAAGTCCTTTTATCATACAGTTAAAATACCCTTCAGGTGAAACAAAACAAGCTCTAAAATTAGGTATAGATGCTGGATATTCAACAATAGGCTTCAGTGCTATAAATGACAAGAGTGAATTACTCTCAGGTGAGTTAACTTTGCGAAAAAGAATCTCTAAACTCCTTGAGCAGAAAAAACATTACAGGCGAGCTCGAAGGAATAAATTATGGTACAGAAAGCCAAAATTCAATAATCGTAGCAAACCCAAAGGTTGGTTTGCACCTTCT
>BDTY01000041.1 GCA_002897955.1 archaeon BMS3Bbin15 | reverse complement strand
TAAATCTCCCTGGATATTTTGTTAAAAAAGAAACTCTTGACATATGTCTTCAAGTTTCTCTTTATAACAAGTATAGTTTTTCCTTCGAGTTATATATATATCTATGGGTATTTTTGTCTGCCACATAACAACAGATGGATGGGTGCAGGCCTCCACATGATTTATAATTTGATAGATAGCCATGAAAAATAGGAGAAGTAGAAAATTGATATACCCCTTGATTCGTGAGGAAAGACTGAACAATTTCACGGCTCAACCGTATTGCCCAGCCTATTTTTTCATAATAATCTGGGCAAGGAGGTCGCCCATTTCAATGGGTGGTGATTGACAGTCTCTATCCAGTGCATATATCTCTTTAATTCCTTCTTCATGCATTACAACTGCATTAATAACATCATCGAAGTCAATGTCATACCTCTCTGCCAGCACAGCAGCCTCCTCAATATATAACGCTTTTATGGACAGATATTTGATGTTAATCTCTGTTATCCCGTATATCTTCTGGTTCTGACCCTTTAGGGCGATTGAGAAGAGCAACACTCCCTTCAAAATAATTTTCAGGCTGTTTTAAAGCTACACACAGGATTACCCCAACATCAAGAAACCGCATGTTTTACCCCTTTACTCAATGCCAAGTTTCTTTTTCAACATACTGTCAGCGGCTTCTGCTCTAAGTTCCTCCTCTGCTACTCCTTCAACGAGGCCTACCAGTGTGCTTACCGGTTCTGACTGCTTCTCCACTTTCAAGATAATCCTGTCACCCATTTTTTCAAATATTACTTCATCACCATGTCTGATGCCAAGGGCATCTCTTAATTTCTTTGGTAATGTGATTTGTGATTTAGTAGATACTTTTGATTTGACATACATTTTTAATTCACTATACTTTAAAGAAACCCTTTACCCTTTAACAAAAAATATGTCTTACTCCTGAATAAAGGAGAATAAAATCAACTCAGATTGTTAGACTCCAGCTTAGAGTACACTACAGCCTGCTATTATTTCACCGCCCTCGTATCCAATGTTAAACTTCATTGCCTGGGCAATGGAGAATGTAAAGGAAATACTGGAAAAGCAGGGCTACAGTATTATAGGGACTCACAGTGCAGTTAAAATCTGCCACTGGACAAGAGAAAGACTTATGAGAAAGCGCTCCTGTTACAAGGCAAAGTTCTACGGCATTTCTTCGCATAGATGCATTCAGATGACCCCCAGCTTCGCCTGGTGCCAGCACTCCTGCCTGTTCTGCTGGCGTCCTGTAGAACACACACTTGGTACAGACGATATAAAAGAACCGCAGGAACCTTCCTACATAGTTGAAGCATCTCTGGAAGCTCAGAAAAAGCTCATAAGTGGCTATGGCGGAGAGAAAGAAAGAGTTACACAGCAGGAATTCAAAGAGGCAAATTCACCAGCGCATGTGGCTATTTCTCTGGCAGGTGAACCCACCAACTACCCATATATAGGCGAGCTTATAGAGGAGTATAAAAGACGGAAGATGAGCACCTTCCTTGTTACAAATGGAATGAATCCCACGAGGCTGGAAGAGGTAAACCCGACAAACCTCTATATCTCCCTGATTTCTCCAACCGAAGAGATTTACAGGCGCCTGAACAGACCAAAAATTAAAGATGGCTGGGAAAGGCTACATGAGAGCCTTGAAATCTTCTCCACAAGAAAAACAAGAAAAGTAGTAAGAATTACCCTTGTAAAAGGCTACAATCTGGAGGTACCCGAGCTATTTTCAAAGCTGATAGAAAAGGCTGAGCCGGATTTTATTGAAGCCAAAGGCTATGTGCATGTTGGCTACTCAAGAAAAAGATTAGAGAGAAGCCATATGCCGAGCTATGAAGAGGTGAATAGCTTTTCTGATAGGCTGAGCAGAGTCACAGATTATACCATTAAAGACAGTTCAAAGGACAGCAAGGTTTTTCTTCTTTCAAAAGGGTGATAATATGAAATTAAGATATCTTGTCTCAGAAATCAAGGATGAACTGGACTTAAGAGATGCCAGAAGGGAAAAGGTATTTCTTCTGGCAAGAGGGATTAGAAGGTCATCAACAAAAGCTGTAAGAGAGATGCACAAAGCAAACTTTGAGGCAGCTGAAAGTGCAATTGAACAGGCTGAGAAGAAACTATCAGAGCTTGAACCCGGCGATTATTCCTTCACTCTTCTTCAGGAAGCAATTCAGGAATATGCTGAAGCTGTACTAACTATGAGCTTTTTGAAAAAGAGAGAACCTCCCTCACATAAAGAGCTTGGAATCCCGGGTGAATGGTATCTGCTTGGTCTGGCTGATACTGTTGGAGAGCTGAGAAGGCACATACTTGACCTTATAAGACTCAACAGATACAGTGAAGTGAACCATTATCTCGATTTAATGGATGAGATAACCCATGAAATCCTCACCCTGGACTACCCCTCTGCTGTTCTCAACATAAGGAGGAAGCAGGATATATCCAGGAATATTCTTGAAAGAACTTTCAGCGATGTTGTAAGGGCTGAGAAGGAAATCGAGGTTATCAGGAAGCTGGAAGAACTCAGATATTGAACTTTATAGAGAAAATATAATGTATGAAATAAAGGTTATTCCGGAAAGATGCACAGGCTGTGGAAAGTGTATTGATGTTTGCCCAAAAGCACCATGTGTATGGGGTATAAAAAAAGAAAAAGCTTTTGTAAAAAATTCTGAATTCTGTATACTCTGCGAGCAGTGCATTACTGTCTGTCCGTCAAAAGCAATAAAAATAAAATTTTAAGGAGAAGGAGAGTTAGGGAGAGGTTTGATTAACCTCTGTCAGAGATTCATTCTCCAGAGCGTAAATACCAGCATACAGCTGCTTAAGAACTCCTCCATGTATATCGTTCAGAGTGCCATAGTGGCAGCGACTGCATACTCCCCTGTGGATCAGTATGTAACTACCATTAAAGTGGCACTGCTGGCAGACAAGCACCTGTCCTGGGCTTTTCTTGGGTATCTGGAACTCACCATTTCTAAGATGGCAGAATTTACACATGCTTGCACCATATTTGTTAATCAACGATGCATGTATGATGTGTATCTTGGTGCCATGACAGGTGGTACATATCCTCGCAGGTGTGATACCTCTCTTTGAGATCGGAA
>BDTY01000040.1 GCA_002897955.1 archaeon BMS3Bbin15 | reverse complement strand
GGGAAGATGTTGAGCTTGCTTTTGATGCTATGAAGAACTGCCTGGATTCAGATAAGACATACATGCACACAGATGAAGCAGTAAGGGGTTATTTCTTTGTAACCCTTCTCAGCCTAAGAATTTACTTTAATGTGTTGAGAAGACTCAGGGAAAGAGACCTTACAAAGAAGATATCTGTGGAAGAGGTTTTCTTTGAACTCTCAAAGGTTCAGAAGATTGTAGAACCTGGAAGAGAATATTTTGCGAAGATTCCAAATAGAGCTAGAAAAATTCTGGAAGTATTTCCAGAAGCATTACCTATGGGTTAACTTAGCGGAGTTACGGTTATATACTAATATTTATCCCTTTATATTTCAATACAAGCTGAAAAATGTAAAGGTTTTTAACCGGATTATATGATATTCCACCAGCCTGTCGAGGAACCGCTGTGAAGTTGTTTTTCCAATCTGCCAATATAAAATGATATTGATATACTTTTATCGTTAACCTTTACTTTATATCTAATATAGACGTAGTTTTTACCTTTAATATTTTGATTTCAAGCATTATCATCTTATTTAGATATGAAGCTAAACTTTGGAAAATTTTGAAAATCTGGTTAACAGTTAAAGACCTATGAAAAAACAACAGTCATCCTGAGAGAAATACATGGCGATGATGACGATTTTCCAAAAAATTTGGAATGACACTGACACTTAATATCCTCTATATTAGCTTATCAAAAAACTTGTTCTGTCCGTGTATATCCCCCTTAGCCACCATTATAAACAACTCTGGCTTCAATGCTATTTATACAATAATGAAGGCTTTTGATGTGGTTAAGAAGTGCCGGGGATGGGCTTCGAACCCACGACTTCCACGTATCCCAGGAGTGCCCATTGAGGTTTGAACCTCTCCCTATGAGCGTGGCACTCTACCAGTCTGAGTTACCCCGGCATACTCTTTCTGGAGAAAGCTATTAACTACATAAATCTTATTGTAGTGGAGGTTCACCAGCACTCAATAACTCTCTGGGAAAAATAGAAAATAGTCTCCCTCACAACACCATAAACTTCAGCTTTAGCTGCTCTGCATGCTGTAACCATCTCCAGCTTTAATCTCGCCACCTCAACCTCCTGTTCCTCTACCTCGTTCACTGAATAAACTCCGACTCTTCGCATAGCAAATTCCTTAGCAACAACCCTTGCTAAAACCCCTTCCACTCCAGGTGTCAAATCATCCCTGCTATGCCTCGTAACAAATATTAAATCGCCGGGTTCAACCCTTGTTGCAGAGGCGAGATTGTGGGAGCTTCTGATTTCAATTGTTCTTCCTCCATTCTCAACAAGGTCATCAACAACCTGCTTTGAAATTCCTGTCAAACCAAAGACCTGCATAATATCACATCAGTAAAACATGGGTAGTTCTTTAATCTCCTTCCGCTTAATCTCCCTTGTCTGCCTTGCCAGTCCTTCCATCTGTGCCTCAATATTCTCAGCCTCTTCTATAAGAATTGTCACATCAATATCAAAGTTAAGAATTTTGCCAAGTACTTTAAGAATCTCTGCACTTGCCCTGGGGTCAGGATTCATTCCCTTTGTCTCTGCCAGCAGGCTGAATGCTGGAATCTTCGCAGTTATTGCATCCAGAAGTATCTGCCCGGATACCCCGCCTATAGCCCCTTCATTCAGTATCTCAACACCATTACTTTCAAGAAGCTTAATCAAACCATCGGTGTTGGCAGCTCCATAAACTCTGGAACCGGAGAAGGGCATTGCAACACCTGCAAGACTTATGATTTTATCAGCATTATTCTCTGAACTCCAGTCAACAATAGACTTGCTGATTTCATGGATTATCTGAGGATAAATTGGCACATCACTCTGGAGTATCAGGATATCCCTGTAACTGTAAATTTTCGCAGGGGGATAAACAAGTCCATCCTTTAAAATAGCCACAGGAGGAAGAAATTTTGACTCCATATAGCCAACATAACGCATTTTGAGTTTTTCAATCATAAAATTTGCAGCTATGCCGCCAACAAGTCCGATTCCAGGAAAAGCTTCCAGCACAGTGGACTTTTCCTTAATCTCATCAGTCAGTATAATCCTGAAGGTTTCCTGCATACTATTAGCTTACATTCATATTATAAAAAACTCACGCAAAATTCAAATGTTAAACTTCTTTAAATTCTGGTATGAATGAAATTGAGAGAATCCTGAGAGAGAGTAGAAATATAGCTGTTGTGGGCTGTTCTACAAATCCTGCCAAGGAAGCTCACAAAGTACCTCTATATATGAAGATGCAAGGCTATAAGATTATACCTGTAAATCCTTTTGCAGAGGAAATTCTCGGAGAGAAGGCATACAAAAAGCTTGAGGATATACCGGGCGAGATAGACATAGTAAATGTCTTCAGGCCAGCTGAAGAGGCCCCGGGTATAGCAGAAGAAGCTATTGGAAAAAAAGCAAAGGTACTGTGGCTCCAGCTCGGTATATATAATAAGGAGGCAGGTGAAAAAGCAGAGAAAGCTGGCCTTAAGGTTATAATGAACCGCTGTATAAAACGGGAGCATGAAAGGCTCATAGGCTCCAAATAGTTCAAGAGGATTAACCATGGCGAAACCTGAGATTCACACACTCAAAGAAGGAAACAGGTATTTTCTTCTCGGAAACCATGCCATAGCAAGGGGAGCTCTTGAAGCAGGACTCAATCTTGCATCGGCATACCCCGGCACACCATCAAGTGAAATTATTGAAGCTCTCGCATCTTCTGCGAGAGAACTTGGTTTCTATGCTGAGTGGAGTGTGAATGAAAAAGTAGCCCTTGAAGTGGCTATAGGCGCCAGCTATTCTGGTTTGAGGTGTCTTACGGCCATGAAGCATGTCGGGGTGAATGTTGCACTTGATGCTCTTGCAACTCTCGCCTATACAGGTGTGCCAGGCGCTCTTGTACTTGTGAGTGCTGATGACCCTGGGGCTCATTCATCCCAGAATGAGCAGGATAACCGGATTCTTGCCAGATTCACAAAAATCTTCTGTCTCGAGCCCTATGATGCTCAGTCAGCCATGGATTACACCATAAAAGCTTTTGAAATTTCAGAGAAGTTCTCAATACCTGTTATGCTAAGAACAACAACACGGATAAATCATGCCAGGGGTGATGTTCTTGCCGGAGTGCTTCCTAAAAGTGGTATGAAACCTGAGTTTAAAAAGAACTTCTCACGCTATGTATGCATACCAGCAAATGCACGGCTTCTTCACAGAGAACTGAATAAAAAGCTTGAGGCGATGGAGAGCTATGCCAGTGAAAGCACTCTGAATAATATCAGACTAAACGGAAGCTATGGCATTATAACTTCTGGTGTCTCAAGAAATTATGTCAGAGAAGCTATTGATGCCCTGGGCGCTGAAGTTTCACTTCTCGAGCTGGGAATAACAAATCCCTTCCCGAAGCAGCTTGTAAAAAGATTTCTTTATAAAATTGACAGGATTCTTGTAGTGGAGGAGCTTGAGCCATTCATTGAAGAACAGGTTGAGACACTGGCAGGCGATATCGAAGTTTCTGGAAAGAACATATTGCCCAGAGATGGTGAATTCAATGTAGAGATTGTTAAGAATGCGGTGGCAGGTTTTCTTAGCCTCAAGATTGAAAGAGTAAAAAGAGAAGATATTTCTCCTGTGCCAAGACCGCCAGTCCTCTGCCCGGGCTGTGGTCACAGGGCACTTTACCATGCCCTGAAAAAAATTACAGAAAAGAAGATTTATTCCGGTGATATAGGCTGCTACACTCTGGGCGCACTGGAGCCATTAAAAACAATGGATACATGCCTGTGTATGGGCTCCAGCCTTGGTATTGCCCAGGGCTTCTACCATGCAGGAGTTGAAGAAGATATTATTGCTCTTATTGGTGACTCCACATTTTTTCATGCAGGCATACCATCCCTTTTGAATGCAGTTTACAACAGGGCAAATATTCTTTTGATAATAATGGATAACAGAACAACAGCTATGACAGGGCATCAACCCAACCCAGGTATGGGTGTTACTGCTCTCGGCACCAAAACAGTAGCTGTTGACCTTGAAGAGCTCGTAAAAGCCCTGAAGGTGGATTTTGTTGCCAGGGTTAAGCCAGGTGACCTTGAGGCAAGTATAGAAATTATAAAAAATGCCATTGACATGCCCGGGGTCAGGGTTATTATAGCAGAGGAACCCTGTGCTCTTATGGGAAGAAAGCTGGGTCTCTGGAAAACCCCTCCTGAAGTTGCAAGAGAGAAGTGCGAGGGTTACCTATGCAGAGGATGCAGAGCCTCCTGAAGATAGGATGCCCTGCTGTTGGCTGGAAAAAAGGAAGAGCAAAGATAATTTCTGAACTATGCACCGGCTGCGACCTCTGCATAAGAGTTTGTCCTGTTGAAGCCATAGGGAGAAATGAAAATGATTAAAAATATTCTCATTGCCGGTGTTGGAGGTCAGGGTATACTGTTTATAACCAATATACTTGGGAAGGCTGCAATAGCCCAGAATCTGAATGTCAGGGCCAGTGAGACTCATGGCATGGCCCAGCGTGGCGGAAGTGTTGTATCTCATGTAAGAATAGGCAGTGCCAGAGCACCTTTGATTCCTCAGGGCGAAGCGGACTATCTTGTGGCTCTCGAGCCTGTTGAAGCTCTGCGATATCTCAGTTATATAAGTAAAAAATGCAGAGCCCTTGTTTCGACTTTCAGAATAGTACCCTCAGCAGCCCAGTCAGGAATAGGTATATATCCTCCCCTCGAAGGTATCCTTGAGAATCTCATGAGATATGCAGAGGTTTTCCCTGTGGATGCCTATAGTCTTGCAAAAACGGCAGGTAATCCTCTCACAGGCAATACAGTAATGCTGGGTGCTCTCTCCACAATGGAGGATTTCCCTCTCAAGCAGGATGTGCTGAAAGAAACTCTTCTCAGCCAGGTATCTCCTGAAACTGCAGATATAAACTTAAGAGCATTTGAACTCGGTAGAAAGGCTGTAAAAAAATGAAAAAGCTCAAGCCTTATTTCATCTTAGTCGAGCAGGAGCCCATTCTGTCAGGTAGGAGTAGTTCACAAAATACATACATCTGCACATCACTCCACAAGATATAAAAGCCCATAGAACATCTTTGGGTAATATGCAGGAAAGGATTGATGAAAAAAAACTTTCGTCCATAAAGGGAAAACAAGAAGAAGCTCTGAAACTACATGCTTTTTACAGGGGAAAGATTGAAATTACTCCCAGATGTAGAATTAAGGACATAGAAGACCTTTCCGTATGGTACACTCCCGGGGTTGCAGCACCTGCCAGAGATATAGCTGAAAATCCCGGAAAAGTATATACACATACAAACAAGGGGAATACTGTTGCCATTGTTACGGATGGCTCCAGGGTTCTTGGTCTGGGAAACATAGGACCAGAAGGTGCATTGCCTGTGATGGAAGGGAAAGCACTTTTATTCAAATATCTTGGGGGTGTGGATGCAATTCCCCTGTGCATCAATACAGAAGACCCTGAAGAAATAATAAAATTCTGCAGATGGATTGAGCCAGGTTTCGGTGCTATAAGCTTGGAAGATATTGAAAAACCCAAATGCTTCACCATAGTTGAGAGACTCAGAGAGGAGCTGAATATTCCTGTGTGGCACGATGACCAGCTTGGCACTGCCACAGTAACACTGGCAGCAATCATAAATAGCTTAAGACTGGTGGGAAAGAATAAAAAAGATGTAAAAATCGCCATGATAGGAGCAGGGTCAGCCAATGTTACAATATTTCGCCTTATAATAAAATATGGATTTTCTCCACAGAACATTGTTGTAGTGGATACCAGAGGGATAATATATAGAGGGAGAGAGGACATTAAAAACCCGGAAAATGTGAAAAAAAGGGAGATTGCAGAGGCTTCAAACAGGGAAAATATCAGGGGTGGTGTGCCGGAAGCAATGAAGGATGCGGATATCTGCATAGCATTTTCGAAACCAGGCCCGGGAATCATTAAAAAGGAATGGGTTTCTTCCATGGCATCAGATGCGATTGTTATTGCCGGTGCTAACCCTATACCTGAAATATGGCCATGGGAAGCAAAAGAAGCTGGTGCAAGAGTGGTAGCTACAGGGAGGTCAGATTTTCCAAATCAGGTGAACAATTCCCTTGTTTTTCCAGCCATATTAAGAGGTGCCCTGGACGTGATGGCAACAAAAATTACTGATGGAATGGCAATTGCCGCTGCAGAAGAAGTGGCAGGTTTTGCCCAGGAAAGGGGTATATCAGAGGAATATATCCTCCCAACCATGGAAGACTGGGATGTATATCCCAGAGAGGCTGCTGCAGTTGGAATAAAAGCCATGAATGAAAAAGTTGCCAGGGTGAAAAAAACAAGAAAAGAACTCATTAAAAATGCCACCATGATTATAAAAAGAGCCCGGAAGGAGACAGAGGTGCTGATGGACCAGGGGATAATTCCCATGCCTGTGGAAGAATCAGAAAAATCAGCTTAAGCTTAATATATTATTCCTGACTCACAATCTCGGTTATCTTCTCCACAGGTAACCTTACATTACCATCTTCACTATCAAAAACAGCAGACAAACCTGAATTTCCATCTTTAAATTCAATCCTGCGAGTTATATATTTTGTATCATTGCCCGCATTAATTCTGAAGGCTGTATTTCTGTAACCCTTAATATATTCAATGTCGGAGAAGTCAAAGCTCTCTCCGTTAATCTCTCCCATTTCACATATGAGCATTATTGTAACCACATCCCGCCCACTTTTTAAACATATATCGAGTATTCCCATATCAATCTTCCCAGCTATTCTACTTTATACCTCTTGCTCTTTTCATCTCCCTTCTTATAGCTTCTATACATGCAAGAGCATCCCCCTCCTCCACAAGCAGAAAGGTCTCTGAATATGAAGACATCATCTCAACAATATTTATGTTCTCTGCACTAAGAAGCGAGGTTAGTCTTGTTATAACACCCGGGGTATCCGCTATATCCTCAGGACTCTTAACTACAACTCCTGCAAGATTTTCAATCTTCTTTAAAATGCTATCTTTAAAAAGCTTCTCAAGAAAGCTCAGGTGAGAGTCTTTAACAACAATTGTGAGACTCTCAAGCCCCTGAAGTAGCAGGTAACCTTCATCACCGGTATTTCTGTGAAGCTCAAGAATCTTGCCATGGATATATCTTGTAAGTTCAACGGTAATCAGGGCAAGGTCATAGCGAAGGCTTATTTCACTTTTTGATAGAATATCGTCAACTGGCTCTTTTCTGCTGTCTTTATCATAGGAAAGTCTTCTTAAAGCTGTGACTATACTCTGAATATTTACCTCTCTTCCAATTTTGGTAGCAACCCCTGGTCTTATCTCTCTTGCAAGAGCCCTGTAATTCACAAGTCTTTTAGAGAGATAATGTTCTATATAGGGATATTCGGCAATAACTTCGTAGGTGGCTCCTGTTATATTCACATTCCCACATCCTGAGCTATATGGTTCATAATATATACATGTAGTTCATTTATCTTATTTAGTTATAAAATGTTTCACAACAATACACAAAACTTATATCGTTGAAATAAGTAAGCAGGAGAGATTCCAATGAAGGCTGTACTTTTACTTAACGATGGCACTGTAATAGAGGGCTCAGGATTTGGGGCTAAAGCTGAGGTCTACGGAGAGGTGGTCTTTTCAACCAGTATGACAGGCTATCAGGAAGCTTTAACAGACCCCAGCTACAGTGGCCAGATTCTAACTCTGACATATCCTCTGATTGGTAACTATGGTATAAACACCGAATATTTTGAGAGTGAAAGAATAAATGTCGAAGGTTTTGTCATAAAGGAGAATTGTCAGGAGCCCAGCCACCGGAGCAGTTTTGAGAATATTGACGATTTTCTAAGAGAACAGAACATTCCGGGTATAGCTGGCGTGGATACAAGAGCACTGACAATAAAGCTGAGAGAGTACGGTGTGATTCAGGGTGCATTGAAAACAAGCAAAGAAGATATAGATGTGCACAAACTCATGGAAAAGTCACTTGCCCAGAAACCCTACGGAGAGAAAGACCTGGTAAGAAAAGTTACAACAAAGAAGATACTTCAATATGGCAGTGGAGAAGAGAGAATAGCTGTGATAGACTGCGGCATGAAGTGGAGTATAAGGAAAAACCTTTTGAAGAGAGGCTTTTCGGTTAGTGTAATTCCAGCCTTTTCAAAAGCAAAGGAAATTCTTGACCTGGAGCCGCAGGGTATAGTAATCTCCCCCGGTCCCGGGGATCCTGTTCAGGCACCCTATGTCACAGAGACAATAAAGGATTTGATGAACCACGAAATTCCAACCTTTGGTATATGCCTCGGACACCAGATGCTTGCCCTGGCTTCGGGTGCACATACATTCAAACTAAAATTCGGGCACCGTGGAGCAAACCAGCCTGTGAAAGATTTGAGCACAGGCAGAGTATATATAACCTCACAAAATCACGGCTTTGGTGTGAGTAGTGAAAGCCTTGAAGGTACTGAATTCGAGCAGACTTTTGTAAACCTGAATGACGGTACCTGCGAAGGACTTAAACACAGAAGTCTACCAATAATGACGACCCAGTTCCATCCCGAGGCAAGCCCGGGACCAAAAGATACAGAGTACATGTTTGATGTTTTTGCTGATATGGTGCATAACTATGCCAAAAAGAGATGATATTAAAAAAATAATAGTTATAGGCTCAGGGCCCATAATTATAGGTCAGGCAGCAGAATTCGACTACTCGGGAAGCCAGGCCTGTAAATCCCTCAGAGCAGAGGGCTATGAGGTTATCCTTGTAAATTCAAATCCTGCCACAATCCAGACAGACAGCGAAATTGCAGATAAAATTTACATGGAACCCCTAACTCCCGATATTGTGGCAAAAATAATAGAGAAGGAGAGACCGGAGGGTTTTCTTGGAACAATGGGAGGGCAAACTGGTCTGAACCTGACTGCCCAGCTTGCTGAAGCCGGAGTTTTCGAGAAGTATGGTGTAAATGTACTTGGAACAGGCGTTGAAACAATAAAGAAGGCAGAGGACAGAGAGCTATTTGCCCAATTTATAAGAGATATAGGCGAACCCGTCCCACAGAGTTTTGCTGTCAGTAGCCTTGAAGAAGCTTTAAAAGCTGTAGATAAAATTGGTTACCCTGTGATAATAAGGCCAGCATACACTCTTGGTGGTACAGGAGGAGGTTTTGCCCACAACAGAGAGGAACTGGAAGAGATAGTTACAAGAGGCGTAGATGCAAGCATGGTTAATCAGGTTCTCATTGAAAAATCTCTCCTAGGCTGGTATGAGTACGAGTATGAAGTTATGCGGGATACAAATGATAACTGCATAACCATATGCAACATGGAGAATATTGACCCTATGGGAATTCACACAGGTGAAAGTATAGTCGTTGCCCCTGCTCAGACTCTGAGTGACAGAGAACACCAGATTCTCAGAAGCGCTGCTCTGAAGATAATAAGGGCACTGGAGATTGCTGGAGGCTGCAATATCCAGTTTGCTGTTAACCCCGAAAAGTGGGAATATCATGTTATAGAAGTCAATCCGAGAGTATCCCGCTCTTCAGCTCTCGCAAGCAAGGCAACAGGCTATCCTATTGCAAAGATATCTGCCAAAATTGCAGTGGGTTTTACTCTGGATGAAATACCAAATGACGTTACAAAAGAGACTCCAGCCAGTTTTGAGCCTGCCCTGGACTATATTGTAACAAAAATACCGAGATGGCCTTTTGATAAGTTCAGAGATGCGGAAAAGCATATTGGTACGCAGATGAAAAGCACCGGCGAGGTTATGGCAATAGGCAGGAGCTTTGAAGAGAGCCTTCAGAAAGCTATCAGGAGTCTGGATATAAAACGCAATGGCTTATGCTGTGACGGCAGAAAACCTGAAACAGATATAAAGAAAATCGAAGATAATCTATTTAATCCCACAGATAAGAGAATTTTTTATATATACGATGCTTTAAAAGCAGGAGTATCTGTTGAAAGAATTGTCGAACTAACAAAGATATCACCCTTTTTCATATATAAAATCATGAATATCCTTGAGATGGAAAGAACTCTTTCAGAATATACTCTCGAAACTGTTAATGAGAAGCTTATAAAAAATGCAAAAAATCTTGGTTTCAGTGACATACAGATTGCAAATATAATAGACGTAGGAGAAGAAAGGATAAGAAAAAAGAGGAAGAAGCTGGGTGTCACGCCTGCATTTAAAATGGTGGATACCTGTGCTGCCGAGTTCGAGGCTAAGACACCATATTACTACTCCACCTATGATAGTGGTGATGAAATTAAAAGCAGTAGAAAAAAGAAAGTTATGATTATAGGCGGAGGACCGATAAGAATTGCTCAGGGAATAGAGTTCGATTACTGCTGTGTCCATGCCTCTTTAACTCTTCGCAAGGAGGGCGTGGAGAGTATTATAGTGAACAACAACCCCGAAACAGTTTCAACAGACTATGATATAAGCAACAGGTTATACTTTGAGCCAATAACCCTGGAGGACGTCCTTGAAGTAATTGAAAAGGAGAATATTTACGGCGTTATAGTGCAGTTTGGAGGTCAGACACCTTTAAATCTCGCCATGCCTCTCGCAGAGAGAGATATAAATATTCTTGGCACCTCGCCAGAGAATATAGACAGGGCAGAAGACAGGGAACGTTTTACAGAAGTGCTCCAGAAGCTTGAAATACCTCAGGCAGAGTACGGCACAGCCACAAATCTGGAAAAAGCCAGAGAGATTGCAGAGAAAATAGGCTATCCTGTGCTTGTAAGGCCCAGTTATGTGCTCGGTGGAAGAGCCATGGAGATAGTTTATGATGAAAGCCAGCTTGAGAGATATATGCAGGAAGCAATTTCTGTCAGTGAGAAGCACCCTGTACTGGTGGATAAGTTCCTTGAGAATGCAATTGAAATAGACATGGATGCAGTGAGTGACAGCCATGATGTTTTCATCGGAGGGATTATGGAGCATATTGAACATGCAGGAATACATTCTGGCGATAGTGCCTGCGTTTTACCTCCACAGAATATTAGCAGGGAGGTAACAGAAAAAATTAAGGATTATACAATAAAGCTGGCAAGAGAACTTAAAGTCATAGGCCTTCTCAATGTGCAGTATGCGGTTAAGGATGGTAAGGTATATGTGCTGGAGGCAAATCCCAGAGCTTCGAGAACTGTACCCTATGTAAGCAAGGCAATTGGCGTACCTCTGGCAAAACTCGCGACAAAAGTGATGATGGGAAAAAAACTGAGTGAACTCGGTTATATAGGTGAGAGGAAGATAAAACATGTGGCAGTGAAGGAAGCTGTCTTCCCATTCCTGAAGCTCCCGGGTGTTGACCCCGTGCTGGGTCCTGAAATGAAAAGCACAGGCGAAGTCATGGGAATAGATTTCGACTTTGGGAGAGCTTACTACAAGGCTCAGATTGCAGCAGGCAATAATCTACCAGATAAAGGAAAGGTGTTTATAAGTGTAGCAAGAAGACACCGTCAGGGTATAGCAGATATAGCAAAAAGGCTACATGACCTGGGTTTTGATATTCTTGCCACTGATGGCACATCTAGATGTCTTGCCAGAGAAGGTATTCCAGCAGAAGTGGTTAGGAAAGTCAGTGAGGGTAAGCCAAATATTCTGGATTTAATGCGCAGACATGAAATTGACTTAATAATCAACACCCCCACGGCAGGAAAGGTGCCTTACAGTGATGGCTATTATATAAGGAGATATGCTGTTGAGCTTAAAATACCCTACATAACAACCCTTGCCGCTGCTGAGGCGACATGCAGGGCAATAGAGAGTATGAAAGAGGGTGAAATTGCTATAAGGAGTCTTGAAGAATACTATTCTGAGCATTTCAATGAACTCAGACTGGAGGATTTCAGGTGATAGTATGAAACTTATCTATAGAGGAAAGGCAAAAGATGTTTATGAGCTTGATGAAGATAGAGTGCTTATAGAGTTCAGAGACGACTTAACAGCCGGCGACGGAGCAAAAAAAGCCACTAAAGAAGGAAAAGGCCAGCTCAATGCGGAAATTTCCGCAAGATTTATGGAGCTTCTCAGTAAAAATGGAATACCAACTCATTTTATAAAATTTGAAAAGCCCAACAGACATGTCGCAAAGAAAGTTGAAATTATCAGGGTTGAGGTGATATGCAGGAATTTTGCCACTGGCAGCTTTGTCAGAAGATATCCTTTCAAAGATGGGCAGGAACTCTCACCGCATGTGGTTGAATTCGGTTTCAAGAGTGATGAATACCATGACCCGATGATTAACGAGGATATTGCCCTGGCTCTTAAACTTGTAAGCTCCGAGGAAGAAATGAAGGAAATGAAGAGAATAACCCTGAAAGTCAATGATATTCTCAGTGAATTCCTCTTAAAAAAAGACATTATACTCGTGGACTTTAAGCTGGAGTTTGGATATAAAGGAGATGGAAAGCTCATTCTTGCGGATGAAATAAGTCCAGATACCTGCCGGTTCTGGGATGCAGAGACCAGGGAGATAATGGACAAGGATAGATTCAGAAGGGACCTTGGCGATGTACTTCATTTCTACAGGGAAGTCAAAAGAAGAATAGAAAAATAGGATTTGAGGTCAGGCGGCTAAGAACTATCGGACACACCCTGGGAATGTTAATTAACAAACCCTCGTATTGCCACTTCAAGTCCACAACCCAACTTTTAATGCTATGTTATCTTTTCACTCTGTATACAGAGTGTCAGAACCCATAGCCAATTGCTGAGCTGTCCACCCGATTTCCTCTCCTATGTATATCTTCAAAGTTACCGTTGAAAATATTACCTGTCTTTGGTATTATATGGGGTAGAATGGCAGGTATTAAGTAATACACGTACTTCAATAAATTTTATAACAATATGCACATGTTAAATAGAGTATCTGATTTAAATTTTCGAAAGATATAAATAGTGTGCTATAAAACAAATAATATGTAATGGGAAAAGATGTAATTGAAAAGGTGCTTGTGGCTCTTGATGGGAGTGTTGGCTCAATCAAAGCCCTGTATATGGGGGTTAAGCTTGCCAAGAGTCTTGGTTCTGAGCTTAAATATGTATATATAGCGCCAATGAACGATATTTATCAGTATGATTTGGTGGGTGAGGCACAGTTTGAAGAAACTCTTAAGTCCTTTAAAGAAGAGGGCAGAAACCTCAGGGAACTCCTAAGTGAAAGAGGGAAAAGAGCTCTTGAAATAGCAAATACAAGTATAAAGGAGAGCGGGGTAGTGGCAGAGGAGATTGTAAGAATAGGAAACAATTCCGAAGAAATTGTGAAAGCTGCCAGAGAGATTGGTACGGACATAATTATAATAGGAGTTAATCTGCCAAATCCAGCATTTAAAAACAGTACTGCTCAGGAAGTGGTTGAAAGTTCGCCTTGCAGTGTGCTTGTGGTGGCCCCAACATGGTCAACATTCATATCAAAGTAAACCTGTAGAATAAAATAGTTATAGGAAAAGGAGAGGATATGAATCCTATAAAAGTATACAAAGATACTGTAGATATTAAGGATTTAATAATTATCTCAAAGAATTATATTGTAAGAGCTACAGATGGAAAATTAATATTCCAGATTAACTCTGGAAAAATTATTTCTGGCAATGAGGAACTTCTGAAAAATAAGAAAGAAATGATAGTTGCACTTTATAAACCAGATAAAAAAATAAAACTGAAAAATTGTGAATATCTTGTAACTAAAGTGGATTATATTACAACCACTAACATATCTGAAAGTCTTGATGAAATTTCACAGAAATATGACGACATTATTATAAATGCATTTTCAAAGAAGGCCAGAAAAGTTAGTCTTGTATTTAAAAATGGCAACCTTGTATACTGGGAAGGAAATTATCAGAATCTTCTGATAGATAATAGGGCAATACTTGATATCTATGAAATATTTTCTGAGCCAGAGGTTTTCAGAAATGAAATTATGCAAAGGTTCAAATTAAAGGAGCCCTCCGATGAAGAGGTAACACAGATTATTAAAAATGCCATGGATGATAGATATGGATGAAATTATAGCATATAAACTTGCAAACGATGTTGCAGCAATGGAGAATGTACTTGCCTGCTACATACTGGAAGATGGAGAGGTTATACATGTGGAGGAAAAGAAGGATTTCAATGATATGGCAGTCATATCAACTGCGCTCATTGCTGAACTGTGCGAGGAGTATGAATCTGCAAGATTGAAATTCTCATCTTTTAAAGCTGTGATTGTACGATATGGCGACTCTGACGTGGTGATTTTCTTTGAAAAAAATACACCATATGCAACAGTTATTTCTGGTGTGATGGAGATAATATCAGAGGTGTCCTTATGAAAGAGAAGCTAAAGAAGCTTAAAAGCAGTCTTAAGTATATAAACTGGTGCATGCTTGTTGACAGAAATGGAGAAGTATTTGCATGCGATGTGGAAAATCAGGAGGAACTTGCATTTAAACTTTCTGTACTTTTTGATATTGAAGGTCTGGAAGAGATACTTATTGAAAAAAGTAACGGGACATCCTACCTGAGTATTTATAATGGCGAAAAAATTGTTTATTTAGATTCTGAAAAAAAGCTGAATATTCCTCTCCTCAGAATGTACCTTAAAAGGATAGTTAATGTCAAACAAGAAAAGAAGGAGATTGTAGATAAGATTAAAACAGAACCAAAAAAAGCAACCTCACCTTTGACTAAAGATGAAAATATCTTCAGGAAATATGATGTTATCGACAAAAATGCAGATATTATGAATATAATAACTTCCGAGTACTTTGTACGTGGTATTAGTATAGGAAATATCATTGTAGAATTCAGGAATATGTTCGAGCAGCTACTGAGCCAGAATGACAGAGCTAACAGAACCAATGTCACTGTAGCAACAACATTAAGCGATGGCACTCTTATTTTCATAGTGGGAGTTCTTGTTCACTATTCTGGAGGATTGATAAGAAGGAGGAATAAGGCTCTCGAAGGAAAATTAAGACAGGAAATTGGAGAAATTTCTAGGATTTGTGCCGAAGAAAGTGCAAGTATGTTTGGAATTCAAACAAAAGTCAGATGTTTTATGGATTTTATTATTTAAAATCACTGTGATTACCTCTTCTATTTGCTGAGTGTTAGACCTCTGATGCAATAACTTTTATTAACAATATTGTTCTTCAAATTAAGGTGGTCGCGTAGCCTAGCATGGATAGGGCACCGGCCTTCTAAGCCGGGAGTCGCGGGTTCGAATCCCGTCGCGACCGCTATTTCTCCCTTACTACTTATAACTCACATAAAATTTTGCTATAAGAGGTAAAGAAATGGAAACGGTAGATGATGTTTATCAGACCGATGTGCTTATTATAGGGGGAGGTGGAGCAGGTGCAAGAGCAGCAATAGAGGCAAAGAAGCACAATGTTGATGTGCTTGTTGTTGTCAAGGGACTCTTTGGAAGAAGCGGCTGTACTGTGATGGCAGAGGGTGGCTACAATGCAGCTTTCGGCTTCATTGATAAGGAGGACAACGAACAGTATCATTTCGAAGATACTGTAATAGGGGGAAGATATCTCAATAATCAGAAACTGGTTGAAATTCTTGTAAGCCAGGCAAAGAGAAGAATAATAGACCTGGAGCGCTTTGGAGGAGCCTTTGATAGAATTGCTCCAGATAAGCTGTCCCAGCGATACTTTGGTGGCCAGAGATTCAGAAGAACTGTTCATAAGGGTGACAGGACAGGACATGAAATTATGTTTGCCCTCAGGGAAGAGGCAACAAGGCAGAATGTTGATATTCTCGAGGAGGTTGCCATAACAAGCCTCCTGACTTCTGAAGGCAGGGTGGTGGGAGCAACAGGCCTGGATTTAATTCATGGCCGTTTCCTTCTCTTCAGGGCAAAGGCTTTTATTATAGCTACAGGCGGTGCTGGAAGGATATATTCCATAACAACAAACCCATTTCAAAAGTCAGGTGACGGTTATGCTATGGCTTTCAAAGCTGGTGCTGCACTTGTTGATATGGAGATGGTACAGTTCCATCCGACAGGTATGGTATTCCCCTCTTCTTCAAAAGGACTTCTTGTCACTGAAGCTGTCCGTGGAGAAGGAGGAAAGCTATACAATTCCCTGGGTGAAAGGTTTATGGCTCGCTACGATGCGGAGAAGATGGAGCTTTCCACAAGAGACATTGTGACAAGGTCAATTTTCAGTGAAATTCAGGAGGGTAGAGCCTCTGAAC
The DNA here is from genome assembly GCA_002897955.1 of archaeon BMS3Bbin15. Taxonomy (NCBI): domain Archaea; species archaeon BMS3Bbin15. Next base: position 1,715 of record BDTY01000040.1, on the reverse strand, counting down.
ATGGCGGGGTTCATCTTGATATCTCTCACCTCCCTGATGAAACTATAAAGCAGAAGTTAGATACAATGCTCAAGCAATTTCTTGATGTAGGCATAGACATAAAAAGGCAACCCATGGAGGTTTCACCAACCGCTCATCATTTCATGGGTGGAATAAGAGTAAATGAGGTATGCAGAAGCAGTATAAGCAATCTCTTTGCCTGTGGCGAGGTAAGTGGCGGAGTGCACGGTGCAAACAGACTTGGAGGGAACAGTCTGGCAGAAACCCAGGTCTTTGGCGCTATAGCCGGAGAATATGCAGCAAAAGAAGCCAAAAAACTCCCTTATGGAGATATCGACTATGAAGTTCTTGATGAGGAGCATGATAGACTTTACAGATTTGAAGAAGGTGAAGGTGCGCTCCCCTATGAACTCAAATCAAGACTTCAGGCTACTATGTGGCAGAATGTCGGAATAATAAGGACTGAGAAAAGTCTTAAAGAAGCCATTGCAGAGATAAAAAAGATAAAGAAGGAAATATGTTCAATTAAAGTAGAGAGTGGGCTAAGATACAACCTCGAACTTCTCGCTGCTGTTGACCTGGAAAATATGCTTCTTGTGGCAGAGATAATTACCAGAGCAGCTCTCCTGAGAAAAGAGAGCAGAGGCGCTCACTTCAGGAAAGATTATCCCGGAGAAGACAGAAGGTGGTTGAAAAATATAATACTTTCTAAAATTAAGGATGGTATTGAAATTTACACTGAAGCTCCTTTAATAACAAAAATGAAGCCATGATATTATGAAGATTACAGTTTTTCGTTATAATCCCCAGAAAGATAATGAACCTCGCTATGAGAATTATGTTATAAGAGAATATGAAGAGCATATGAAGATTATTGATGCTCTGAATTATGTCAACTCAGAGTATGGCGCCAACATAGCTTTCAGGAGCTCCTGCAGAGCAGGTCAATGCGGCTCATGTGCCCTCAGGGCTAACAAGAGACCTGTCCTTGCCTGCAGGACTGATGTTGAAGATGGAATACTCCTCGAACCTCTCAGAAACTTCCCTGTGATTAAAGACCTTGCTGTTGCCACTCAGATGAGTTATCCAAGAATGAGGGCACTCAGACCTTTTATTCACAGAGGAACAAAGAAGTCAGACACTCTCGAGCCTATACTGCTGAGAGACTTGAAGAGAATTTCAAAGCTCAAAGATTGTATTGAATGCTATTCCTGTATGAGCGTCTGCCCTGTGTTTACAAATACAAAGGAATTCGCAGGTCCACTGCTATTCAGAATACTTGCAAGATTTCACCATGATGTAAGAGATAATCTAGGCAGACTCACCATAGCTGTTGAGGAGGGTTTATATCTCTGCACATCCTGTGGTGCCTGCCTGGCTGTCTGTCCGGAAGGTATAGACACAAATAAAGAGATAGAGGATATGCGAACTCTTGTTTATGAGTCTTCTAGGAAAAAGGATTAATTTACTCTAGTTGACAACTTTTTTCTGGTGGTATATTTTCACTTTTCCCACGCTCTCGGCAAACCTTCATATAACTTAACTTCGCCATTTTGACCTGACCCAACCTAATTTCTTTCCCTACACAATTTGCCAAACGGCTTTTCACCACCGCAAATCCAGGTTTTTGTCACCGTATCGGTGTACAAAATCCCCGAAAATGTCCGAAATCGGGGGTGAAATATTGCTCACGAGAGCCAATCTGAATGCATTTT
>BDTY01000039.1 GCA_002897955.1 archaeon BMS3Bbin15 | reverse complement strand
AGATTCCGACAGAGGCGACCTACTGAAGAGTCTCGTGGAAACCCTGGAATACGATGATTTATACTGTGGGAGGATTAACGAATGGATAGCGGCACTCAGCTAATCCAAAAGAGGATTGACGCTATAGTTTAGTTTCCTTTGTTTTTGGGAGTAATTTATCAGCAATGAAATACATATTAGCATATAGGAAATTCATTGAAATATATCTTCGGTGTTTTCCTGAGATAGAAAACACTATTTTCTCCAGTTTTTTCATTTTTTTACTGTTCAATTTTCTCCTTAGTCTATCAGGTATTTTTCCCTCGAGGCATTCATCCACTACTCCAGGCATCTCTCCACTTATGTCTTTCAAAATTCCTTTTACAAGACTCTTTACTCTGTTCTTTTCAATCTCTTTAAAAGCCTCAGGCATGAGTTTATATGAATTCAATATACCTACTTTCAGTTCAGGTAAAATTTCATATAATTCCATATCTGGGGTTATTTTTGAGAATGTATCGTTAGCATAGTCCATGTATCCAAGAGGTTTTTTAAATGGTTCTGTGATGTCGAGAAGTCTGCTAAGCGCTTTGAGTCTTCTTGCAGCATTCTTATTGATTGTCCGTCTTTTTTCAGGGAACATCTCCAGGTTTGCTAAATCTATAAGTGCCTCACAAGTTGTCTCTGTGATGGGTGTTCTTGGAAACTTCTTTTCAAGTTTAAACAGTAGATAATTCGCTCTTTCCATTACAGTTCTTGGTAATCCCCCTCTTCTTGTATAACTGGCGAATAAACTTTTTCTGTGTTCTTCCTGTAAATTTTGGCAATTCACTCTATGTTGAGTACGTCTTAGACTATAATTCCTAAATTTTGGTACATCTTTTGATGTGTGAAATAATGCTTTTTTCGCAGTGGCTTCACTGAAAATATGTTTTGAAGAATCTGTGATGTAACTTTGAGTTTCTTCTACTAACCCACAGTTGTCACAAATTATCTCGTGTGTTGTCCTGTTAAATACAAGGTCACCCCCACATTCTCTGCAATATGTCATTCTCTGTCCCCCTCACAAGACTCACAGAGAACAATCACACCGTTGCTATTCTCTACAATTACAGCTTTCTTACCACATTGAGGGCAACGCTCATCTTTTAGGGCTAAAATCACTTTTGTAGTGGCTCTCTCAATCGCTGAGCCATTTCTGAGTTTAGCTTCAAGAGCCTCTTCACCCAGAAAACATTTTATACTTCCTAAATATAATTTATCTATATGCATAGTTTTCTGGAAGCTACTGTAGGAAATATAAAAGATTTCAATATATTTTGTTTAAGTGAAGTATATACAGGGGATTCGTTACAAAAACTCTTGCATTTTACATTAGATACTAAAAAGACCTTATCATATAAACATATTAGCTGGTTTAAAAACTCGACAAGAATTTTTAAATAGGTTAAGTATATGGATTGTGAATATGGGTGATGTGGTCTACTACGGAGAACATAAAGCGAAGTGGGTAACTATTTCAAGCGATGAGTATGAGAGCATGAAGTCCACTCTGGAAATCCTCTCAGATCCAGAGTTTTTAGAACAGATTGGTGAAAGCAGAGCAGATTACAAAAAAGGAAGTTTTAAAAAACTTTCAGAACTTCTAAAGGACTAAAGCTTGTTCATTTCGTTTTTATGTTTGAAACCAATGATTACTACAGTTTTATCTTTTTCATGAATCTCAAATAAGACACGCCACTTCTTTTCAAAATAGATTTCCCATATCCCAGAAAGGGGTTCTCTCAGAGGCTTCCCGTAAACAGTGGGGTATCTCTCCAGTTTTCTAAGCTTCTTATAAAATCTCCTAATTAATTCTCTACTTTTAAGATGTTTTTTCAGTTCAATTCCTATTCTATATGGGACAACCACTTCATATTTCATCAAGATGAATTTCTACCAATCACTCTTATAACTTTTATCTTTTTCCTTGCCATCCACATTAAGATAACCTGTTTATTGTATTGTTTTGCATTAAATTTATAGTGTTGTTCAATTAATATCTTATACCTGATAAAATTCTAAAGGTTTATATACTTCAGTGTCTAAAATCCCTTCAGGAGGTACAGAAATGAAGGAGACCAAGGTTCTTCTTGATATTGATGAAATGCCCAGAAAATGGTATAACATACTTTCGGATGTTCATGAGCAGCTTCCACCGCCATTAAACCCTGCCACAAAGGAGCCAATAAAGCCCCAGGACCTTGAAGTTATTTTTCCAAAGGAGCTTATAAGGCAGGAGATGACTCAGGAAAGATATATCAGAATTCCGGAGGAGGTAAGGGAAGCCTACTTTCAGGTAGGAAGGCCAACACCCCTCTACAGAGCAAGGCGTCTTGAGCGTTATCTGAACACTCCAGCCAAGATATACTATAAGCGTGAGGATGTGAGTTTTACAGGTTCACATAAACCAAATGCAGCCATACCTCAGGTTTATTACAATGCTAAAGAAGGAATAGAAAAGATTACGACAGAAACAGGTGCGGGACAGTGGGGTACCGCCCTGAGCCTTGCAGGTGCTCTCTTTGATATTAAGGTTCAGGTCTTCATGGTTGGAATTAGCTTCAGGCAGAAACCATACAGAAAAATTATAATGGAACTCTATGGTGCCAAAGTTGTTTCATCGCCTTCAAATATTACTGAATACGGAAAGAAGATGCTTGCAGAAAATCCAGAGCATCCAGGAAGTCTTGGCATAGCCATAAGTGAAGCCATAGAGATTGCAGCGGGGAGTGAAAATACAAACTACTCTCTGGGCTCTGTGCTAAACCATGTATTGCTACACCAGACCATTATAGGTCAGGAGCTACTTCTTCAGCTTGAAAGGATTGATACCACTCCTGATGTGATGATAGGTTGCGTTGGCGGAGGAAGCAACTTTGCAGGCTTTGCATATCCTCTGCTGGGAAAGCAACTCAGAGGTGAGATTGATAATATAGAGTTTCTGGGTGTTGAGCCAGAATCCTGCCCTACGCTGACAGAAGGTAAATATGAGTACGATTTTGGTGATACGGCAGGTATGACACCTCTCCTCAAGATGTATACTCTTGGTCATGACTTTGTGCCATCTCCAATCCATGCAGGAGGGTTACGCTACCATGGAGATGCACCCTCATTATGCCTCCTCCACAAGCTTGGTAAGATAGATGCTGTGGCTTACAATCAGCTTGAGACCTTTGAGGCAGGCAAGATATTCTCAAGAGTGGAAGGCATTGTCCCTGCACCGGAAACCAATCATGCCATAAAGGCAGCTATAGATAAAGCAAGGGAGTGCAAGAAAACTGGTGAGGAGAAAGTTATAGTTTTCAACTTCTCAGGTAATGGTTTGATGGACCTTCAGGGTTACTCTGACTATCTGGAGGGCAAACTTAAAGTCTGACTTCCATTCTCAGTAAACTTTTTGTATTTATAGGGAAAGCTATTCCTATGGAAATCAAGGGCAGAAGATTTGCGAGAAAAAAAGAGATAGTTAATATCAGGACGAAAATAGAGGAAAATTTTGGAGAACTGGCGTATCTTATTGACAGAAAGGAGAAGGTGGAAATAGCAGGTACTTCTGAAGATTTCAGTCTGGTTTTAATCGGTGGTGTTCCCTACTTCTTTGAGAAAAATGGGGATTATTTTCCAACCCTCAAGGGAATTTTGAGGATGGGGGATATTGTAAATAAGTATGTTGTTGTAGATAGAGGTGCCATAGCCTTTGTCACAAACGGTGCTGATATAATGCGTCCCGGTGTGGTGGAGGTGAGCAGGGATATAAAAGAGGGAGATTTTGTTGTGATTCTTGAAGAAGGGCACAGAAAACCTATAGCTTTTGGCAAATCACTCTGGGATTATGAAGATTTTCAGGATAAAAGCAGTGGAAAGTGCATTAAAAACCTTCATTATGTTGGTGATAAAGTCTGGAAGATGGAAGTATAGGCAGAGCTTTTCGCTTTCTGTTTCGAAATACTACAGCCTTACAAGCTTTGCTTCTATTATCTTGCCGAAATCTGCTACCATAAAACTTTTAGGTGAAAATCTTGGAACAGTCGGGCTTCCAGGGTTTATAACTGTTATTTTTCCAACTTTTTCAAAGACAGGAGTATGAGTATGTCCTGTTACTATCACATCTGCTCCAGCTTCCTCTGCCATATAAACCAGAGTATTCAGCTCACCCCTTGGATGCACGCCTCTACCATGGTGAAGCAGGATTTTTCTGCCTTTAATTTCAAGAAGCTTTCTGACAGGCAGTTTTAAACCATTAGCTTCGTCCATATTTCCCTGAACAGCCACAGCAGGTGCTATTCTCTTAAGTTCTTCCATAACTTCAGCATCGGTGAGGTCTCCTGCATGAAGAATAAGTTCTGGCTCGTACTCCTTCATTCTTCTTAAAAGCCGGGAGATATCTGTTACTCTGTCAGGAAAATGTGTATCAGATATCAACAATGCATGCATATTATTTCATACAATACTCCCGATATCAAAGGAAAACTGAATCTCTAATTAACATTGTTTTTTTTATATTTACTCTTTTTAAAGTAAATTTATCAACATTTTTTATATCACAAAGTTTTTATTCAATGACAGCACAAATTATTAAATAGGGTGAGAATATGGTGGATATTGTATGGCTACAGGGGGCGACTGATAATGGCTGCCTCATCTCTTTTTTAAATGCACAGCAGCCAGGCGTATATGATGCAATTGAAAAGCTTGGAGTGAATATAGGATACCAGAATACTTTAAGTCCTCAGAGTGGACCTAAACTTCTGGAAGTTCTCAACAGTTATGAAAATAGTGATAAAGATATTGATGTGCTCATAATAGAGGGAGCAGTGCCACAGGGACCGAATGGCACAGGAGGTGCATGCCTTATAGGCTCAAAGACATTCAAGGACTGGCTGGAAGTTCTTGCACCCAAGGCACAGTATATTATAGCTCTGGGAACCTGTGCCAGCTTTGGAGGTATTCCTGCAGCGCCACCGAATCCTACTGATTGTACAGGGGTACAGTGGGATAAAAAAGAGTTTGGAGGTTTCCTTGGCAAAGACTTCAAATCCAAAGCTGGGTTGCCTGTTGTGAATATCTCGGGTTGTCCTGCTCATCCTGACTGGGTAATTCAGACACTTGTTGCCCTTCTTCTCGGAAAGAATGTGGAACTAGACAGATACAACAGACCAAAAGACTTCTACAGTGAGGATATTACAGTGCATGATGGCTGCCCGAGGAATGAGTACTACTCCTTCAAATTGTCTGCAGAGAAATTTGGGGATAAGGGTTGTCTATATTTCAATCTTGGATGTGCAGGACCTCATACTCATAGTGACTGTAATAAGAGACTATGGAACAGACAGAGCAGTTTAACAAGATATGGAATGCCCTGTCATGGATGCACAAGACCGGATTTTCCAGAGGGGATATGGCCTTTCTTCAAACGCAGAGACCTTCCAGTCAGTGGTGGCAAGGTTATACCTTACATAATAGGTTCAGGCTTTATGAAACTCGCCAAGCCTGCCAGACTTAAAAATGAGTAGGTGGTTTAAATGAAAGAATTAGATATAAGTCCAATATCAAGGATAGAAGGGCATCTTGACTTTAAGATAATGATTGAGGACCATAAAGTTGTGGATGCAAAAGCCATAGGAGCTCTTTTCAGGGGTTTTGAAATTATACTCAAAGGCAGGGAACCCGAGGATGCTCTTATAATAACACCTCGAATATGTGGGGTTTGTCCCACCTCCCATAATGACGCCTCTGCAAGAGCTCTGGATTGTGCCTATGATGCTGAGGTACCTCCAAATGGCTACCTTGTGAGGAGTACACTTTTAGCTACAGAGAACACAATGAGCCATGCTGCTCATATCTATGTCCTCTTCGGTCCCGACCTTGTCAACATGAAATATTCCAAGCATAAAGCATATCCCGAGCTTGCAAAACGCTTCTCTGCAATTACAGGCACATCCTACAAAGGTGCTGTTCTTACCAGAATAAAGCTTGACGAAATTTTTGCAATCTTTGGAGGAAAGCATCCCCATACCACCTTTGTACCTGGTGGTGTACCCTGCAGAGTTAAGACAAGTGATATTACCAAGGCAGTTGGTATTCTCATGGGTGTCCAGGATTTTATTGAGAACACAACTCTCGGTTGCAGTGTTGAAAGGTGGCTGGAAAACAAGAGCCTCAAGGATGTTCAGGCATGGCTTGAAGAAGATGAAAAGCATGCAAATAGTGACCTGGGGCTGATTATACGATACGGTCCCGACCTCGGGCTGCACAAAATTGGTGTGGGTCCTGGTAAGTTCCTTGCCTATGGAGTATATCATCAGAAGGATAGTAAACCCTGGCTGCCTGGCGGCTACTTCGACGGTAAGCTTCATGAACTTGACCAGAGCAGAATAAGCGAACATATAAAACACTCATGGTATGAAGGCTACGAAGGAGGAAGACATCCTCATGAAGGGGTTACAAAACCTTACTATGACCCGGAGAGTGATGATAAGTACTCCTGGGCAAAGTCTCCAAGGTACAGTGATGCTCCTGCAGAAGTTGGCCCCCTTGCAAGGCAGATAATTGATAAGGATGCTCTCGTACTCAATCTGGCAGAGAACTTTGGGCCATGTGTTTTCACAAGAGTGCTTGCAAGAGCTCATGAAGCTGTGAGAACCCTTGCGAAGATTAAGGAGATGCTTCTTGAGCTAGATGTGAATGAACCATTCTACAAGAAGCCAACAAAGCCGAAGAATGCTGAGGGTATAGGCCTTACAGAGGCTGCAAGAGGTGCTCTGGGACACTGGATAAATATAAAAGATGGTAAGATAGACAACTATCAGGTGATAACTCCAACTGCATGGAATGTTTCACCGAAGGACAGCTTTGGTAATAATGGGCCAATAGAAAGTGCTGTGATTGGTACTGAAATAGCAGATGAGTCGAATCCTGTAGAGGTCCAGCATATTATAAGGAGCTATGACCCATGTATTGCCTGTACAGTGCATTATGTAACACCAGGGAAGAACTTCACTCTGAAGGTAGTTTAATCAATCACCTTTCCATTTTTGAGGCAGTTCCTTGTTAATCGTGGGAATAGGCAGCATATTAATGGGAGATGATGGTGCTGGCGTAGAGGTAATAGACAGGCTGGAGCAGATAAGACTTCCAGAGAATGTGGAGCTTTTTAAGGCTGGGCTGGATAGTTTTGGTATTCTGGGTAAGCTTGAAGGCAGAAAGAAAGTTATTTTCGTGGATGCACTTAGAGGAGGAGAGACTGGTAAGGTTTACACGCTCAGTTTTGAAGAGATTGAAAAATTTGAATTTATCTACTCTCTTCATGATTTTACCATTGAGCATCTTATAAAAACAGGACAGGAAATATACAGTGAATTTCCGGGGGATATTCAGATTATCGGAATTGGAATATCAGATATAGAGGGGGGTATAGGGCTGAGCAGAGAGGTTGAGAAGGGTGTTGATAAAGCTGTTGATGTGATACTGAAGGAGGTAAGAGAATGTGTGTAGCTGTACCGGGGATGATAAAAGAGATAAAAGGCAGCTTTGCCCTTGTTGATTATGGCGGGATTAGAAAGGAGGCAAATATTGACTTTATTGAAGATGCCTCTGTTGGAGACTATGTTATAGTGCATGTTGGCTATGCCATATCAAAACTGTCAAAAGATGAGGCTGAAAAGACTTTAGGGTTGTGGAATGAGCTTCTTGAGAGGTTGAACAGATGAATCTTAGCTTCAGGGACTCAGAGCTGGCAGCAAAGGCTGTTGATACAATAAAAAAGCTATCAAATGGGGAGAGCTACAGCTTTATGCATGTGTGCGGAACTCATGAGCAGACTATAACAAAACATGGTCTGAGAAGTCTGCTTCCTGAGAATATCAGGCTCATCTCGGGCCCAGGCTGCCCTGTATGTATCACACCTGCCGAGGAAATAGATGCAGCGATAGCAATGGCTGAAGACGGACTAACTATTCTTACCTATGGAGATATGTTCAGAGTGCCTGGTACTGAGAAAAGCCTTGCCCGGATGAGAGCTTCGGGTAGTGATATAAAAATTGTTCTGAGCATAGGAGAAGCTGTAAAGCTTGCGAGAGCTGAAGACAAAAAGGAGTTTGTATTTTTCTCTCCCGGTCTGGATACAACGGCACCCGCTATTGCTTCCGAGGTTCTCAGGGGTTTGCCGGAAAATATTAGCATATTGAATTCTCTAAGGTTGACATTACCTGTAATGCAGCTCCTCATGGGTATGGGGGACCTTCATTTTCAGGGATTTATAGCACCAGGGCATGTATCTGCAATTATAGGTACAGATGTTTATAATTTAATTGCAGAGACTCATTCAATGCCTGTTGTAATTTCAGGCTTCGAACCCCTTGATGTTCTCATGAGCATAGTTTTACTCATCAGGCAGGTCAATGAGAGATCGGA
>BDTY01000038.1 GCA_002897955.1 archaeon BMS3Bbin15 | reverse complement strand
TAAATATATTACACAGAGGAATGATAAAAGTAGGGTTGGGATACACCGATTTGATGCCTGTTCGAGGTCTAGCACAAGTTCCACCGATGACTCAGGAAGCCCACGAATTTAGTCGTGGGTAATTCACATTGTTGATGGCTTAAAATAAGAAAAATGGATTTTTGAGAGGTATTAAAGTTGAAGAGGATAAAAATAACAGACACAACATTCAGAGATGCCCATCAGAGCCTTGCAGCAACAAGAATGCGTACAAGGCATATGATTCCCCTTATTGAGAAAATGGATGACGTAGGCTTCTTTTCCCTTGAAGTATGGGGAGGTGCGACATTTGATTCATGTATAAGATATCTCAATGAAGACCCATGGGACAGAATAAGAATATTCAAAAGGTACCTGAAGAATACACCAACCCAGATGCTTCTCAGGGGACAGAATCTTGTTGGCTACAAACACTACAGCGATGATATTGTCGAAAAGTTTGTGGAGAAGTCCTTTGACAATGGTGTTGATATCTTCAGAATCTTCGATGCCCTCAACGATATAAGAAATATGGAGCTTTCCATAAAAGTTGCAAAACGCATCGGTGCCCATGTACAGGGCACAATTTGCTATACAATTTCACCAGTTCATACAACTGAAAAATTCGTGGAGATGGCAAAGCAACTCGAAGAGCTCGAATGCGATTCACTCTGTATAAAGGATATGGCTGGTTTAATTTCACCATCTGCAGCATATAAGCTTGTAAATGCTCTGAAAAAAGAAATTTCCATACCCATTGACCTTCATTCCCACTGTACCTCCGGCATGGCTCCAATTTCTTATTATGCAGCTGTCGAGGCCGGCGTAGATATCCTTGATACTGCCATGTCACCTTTCTCCTGGGGGGCGTCCCAGCCACCTACAGAGACTATAATTGCAGCTCTGGATGGTACTGCACATGACACAGGAATAAAGCAGGAGAGCTTCAGAGGCATAACTGAAATCTTCAGAGAAATAAGGACAAAGTATTCCGCTTTAATAGACGAGAGGTCCCAGATGATTGACACCAATGTTCTTCTCTATCAGATACCTGGCGGAATGCTCTCCAACCTTATATCCCAGCTCAGGGAGCAGAATGCTCTTGATAGATTCGAAGATGTCCTGGAGGAGGTTCCCAAAGTCAGAGAAGAACTCGGCTACCCACCCCTTGTCACTCCAACCTCCCAGATTGTCGGTACGCAAGCTGTAATGAATGTTCTAGTTGGAGAGCGCTACAAGGTTATACCTCAGGAGATAAAGGACTATGTTAAGGGGCTTTATGGCAGACCACCCGCTCCGATAAAAGAGGAAATTAAAGTAAAGATTATTGGCGATGAAGAACCTATTACAACAAGACCTGCTGATTTACTACCGCCCATGCTTCATCTCATGGAAGAAGAAGCAAGAAAGCTGGGAATTGTCAAACAGGAAGAAGATATTCTTACCTATGCCCTATATCCCTCCATAGCTCCCAGGTTTCTGAAAGGTGAGTTCATAGAGGAACCCCTCAAACCTCCAGATGAAGAAGAAAAGGATAGGGAGAAAGGAATACCAACCGAGTTCAAAGTTGAGATTGATGACGAGGAGTTCTTTGTCAGGGTTAAGCCTCTTGGTGGTTTTGTTGATGTATCAGAAGCAAAGCATGAAGAAAAGGCGGAGAAGATTGAAGGTGCCATAGTCTCACCCATGCAGGGTATGATTGTAAAAATCAAAGCAAAGGAAGGAGACAGGGTTAAGAAGGATGATGTGGTTGCCCTGCTTGAAGCCATGAAGATGCAGAACGATATAGTTGCCACCCGCAGTGGAAAAGTCAAAAAGATTTTTGTTTCAGAAGGCGATAGTGTTGCTGCCGGTGATGTTATAATCGCTGTGAAGTAGATTATCAGATATAATTCTCCAGATTGCGCTGCGTCTTGCTCAGCCTGCTCTGCCTGAGTACAACAAACTTCTGAAAGGCTTCAAGAGTGCCGAATTTAAGATTTTTTATTGCCGAGAAGCTCCAGTCGCTTGCACTTATACTTGCCACACTATTTGCTATATTGGCAGACTTCAAAGCATTTTCAGTGAGCATATAACAGGCTATAAAACTACCCCCATAGACGTCTCCGCAGCCTGTTAGGTCAACAACATGATGTTGAATCACAGAAGGCGAAAAGTTTATCTCTCCCTTCTCAATAACAACACTTCCATAAACTCCCATGGTTATAACCGCAATATTTGCTTCAAGCTTTTTAAAGGCATTTATTGCCTGCTCAATACTTTTCGTCTTTGTTAGAAGCATTGCTTCCTCATCATTTATTGTGAAGATATCAACATCAGGGATAAGCCCGAGAAGTTCCTTTCTGTATCTTGCGAAGTATGCAGCATGGGTATTTAAAGAGATAAGCCCATACGTATTCTCCCTCAGAAACTCTACAAATGCTCTCTGTTTGCTTGCTGCCATGGGAGCAATATGAAAGGCCCCGGCTGTGAGGTGCTTCTTTGGAATGTCCTCAGGGCGTATGTGCACACCAACACCAAGGGAGTAGGTATTGTAAACAGCCTGATTATTCTCATTATAACTTATATCAAAGAATGTGCTCTTACCAGAGACCTGCTTTATGCCTGCTATATCAATACCAATTCCATGCAGATTTGTAAAGAAACCTCCTGGAAAATCAGTTCCAACTCTCGAAACCACTGCAGAATCGACAAAGATATTTGCAGCCATGGCAGAGTAAATACCCGCACCACCAGGCTGCTTCTTCCTCATGCCATTAATTTCAACTCTGTCAATGCTTGCATGCCCTACAGAAACAACATCCATAATTTCAGAACTCCGCCAGCATATAAAATTTTAACTATTACCTTCTTCATGGTAGGTTAATATATAGCCCACAATAAAACCTATAATCAAGCCCAGAATATGGGACATAAAGCCTGTGCTAACAGCCATTATGAAAAATATTACTCCATAGAGTATGGAAGTCCCAATACCATGGGGGTAAATCCTCCTCTGGGCAACCAGCACACTACCGAGAGTTCCAAATATTGCTCCGGAGGCACCTGCAAGAATACTACCTGCCGGATATAAGAAGACTGATAGAGATGCGAATATTCCAGTAGTAAAGTAAATAAACAGGAACTTTGGACCGCCAAATATATCCTCACATTTGCTACCAAAAATCAGGAGAAAAACCATATTATATCCAAGGTGAGTGAAGTTAAAATGGAAGAAAAGATTGGATATAAGTTTTAAAAAATCGCCATGCTGGAGAGATTGCAGGGTGAGACCCATTACGGGAGCGAACTGCTTTATACTCAGAGGAGAATGAGCCTGAAAAGCGAAGTAAATATAGATTAAAATATTGGTAATAACCAGCGAAAGGGTTGCACGCATAATATTCCTATACACCCATAACTATTTTATTCTTGCTGGGGGTGTGGGACAAAATAAAGTTTTATCCTAACCAGAAGAGGTTGTGCCATATTACTGTGCAGAAATTGGCTGTGTCTATTCTGTCCCCTCTTCTCTGTGCGATATGCCATCCGAATCTGCGCTTGTCTTCAGATATCCCGCTTTCTGACTGATTCCTCCTAAAATATTCACGGAGATATGTCTTTATTTCGTTTACAAACCGGTACAACGTGCACTTCCACTCCCATGGACCTTTCACGGTCGCATTCTTCTTCGGGATAAGATAGAACTTCACATTCCCTAGTTTTTTCTCAATAATCCTCACATATTCTTGCGCACTATAATATCTGTCC
>BDTY01000037.1 GCA_002897955.1 archaeon BMS3Bbin15 | reverse complement strand
CCTGATAAGGTCAAGTAGTGCCTTTAGAAGAATTTACAGCAACTTTGATTCAGGAAAAAAACAATGGAATGAAAAAGATGCTTTTCTGAGAATTTCAAGAGGAAATATTATTTATGCCTAAAGCTCTCAAATTTGTCTCTTTGTTCAGAAGCATTTGAAATAAGATTTGATAACTTCCTACCTTGCTCATAATTTATAACCTAATTAATTGTTTTTTCACCAGAATAAACCTTATCAACAATTACAAACCCTAAATATTGTCGTGAACTCATTAAAGACGCCTCCTAGCAAGCCTAGCAAGATAACAATATAAAAGTAAAGTTATACTTCGGGAAATTTATCTGCCTCTTTAAAAATAAAAATTAATTCTGAATTGCATTTAACAACCCATATACGGACCTGATTTGTATATCCTTCTAATTTATCTATTGTCTGCATGAGTATATACCTTTATTGTCTAACTTACTTTAAATTAATAATTTCACGCAATACCTGCGGATAAAAGAAGCTGCAGAAGGCATGGTGAAATCTATGATTGCTCTTTTATTAACTATGTCATTTTTTTGGCCTGAAAATGTCTGTAATTTTCATCATATCCCTGAAAATACATGAAGAACCCGGTGCTTTGGTATATCTGATAGACCACGAGTGTAGCTTTCCTCCCAGAAGCTGACCCAGGAAGAAAGCTCCTATCAATACAGGGAAGGTTATCAAGCGCCATCCAAATCCTGCAAAGATACGAAAAGCAATTACAATGGGGACAGGAATATGAACTGAAAGAAACCACTGGCGTGAAAATCTCCTTGTGTTTGCTCTCCAGTATCCAAAAGGCACATTCAAGGCGAGAACGATAATAGCTACATTCAACAGATTCATATTATTTACCTCTATTCTAAATTACTGATTTACTTCTAAAAATGTTATTATTACAGCTGACATCTCAGGCTATAACTGTCAGGTTTGCAAAGTGCCTGTATAAGTGAAGCGAGTTACAAACATATTTTTGCATGGTGTATAACCCATTTTATTTTTCTATAGACCTATCATCAGCATTAGCAAAGGCAAACAATCTCTGGAAGGTGAACTCTAAACCATTGTTAGACGCCAGCTCTTTTAGCGTTTTCATAAATTCTTCTCTGAACAGAATCTTCCTTTCAGACGGCAGGGGTTCTAAAAAAAGAACAAAACCTACAGACTCAAAAAAATCGAAAGCAGCCGCAGCAGACTTGAACTTAAAGGAGTTCTCAATCTGTTGTATATTTATATCTTTGAAACCTAGATTACGAAGCAGGGCTTTATATTCTTCTAAAGCAGGTACAAACCAGGGGAAATCCCATGAATTATAATAATCTTCCAGCTTCAGCGATTTTATAACTTCAGACGCTATCGCTATAAGCGGATGAGAAGAGTTCAGAAGAGGGAATTGCAAACCAATATGCCCTCGTTGCTTAAGAGCAACCCTGATGGATTTCAGCAGTTTCTCACTTTCTTTGACCCAGTGAATCGCAGAATTGGAAAAGACAATATCAAATTGTCTGCTAAAGTTTATGTCACCTGCATCCATGACCAGAAATTGAATATTTATCACTCCAATCGACTCTGCCATCTCCTTTGCTTTTTTTATCATCAAAGGTGAAGAATCAATTCCAGTAACATATCCATTATTGACAATCCCTGCCATTTTTATGGTTAAATTACCAGTACCACAGCCAATATCCAGAATATCCTCATTATTTCTAATAGGCAGAGTATTAATCAACTTCTTGCCCATTGCTGTCTGCAAGCCAGATGAAGAGATATATTTTGAACTGTCCCACTCAAATCTCATATTTTTCAACATCTTTCTCTCCTTCTATTCCCATGCCAACTAACAGACTTATTATTTTAGTTATAATTTTAGTTATATAAACTTCGTATGTATTAGGGTCCTCCCAAATTCTCACAAAAATTCCTATTAAATCACCTTTGAATCACCACTTTTAATATTAAACTATCATTGCCATATAAAAGTACATATAGAATTTAATCGAAAATAAATTTTATCGGACACTAAACCGTAAAAACTAAATAGGAGGAAGAATATATCTTCCTCCAGGGTGTCAAAATGGAACCACCATTGATCATAGACCAAAATGATTCCAAATGGAAGTTGTTGTCTAAAGTTCTTAATATTTTCGATACTCGAAGTGTAAAGCTTGTAATGGCAAGGAGTGGTCTGAAGCCATTAAAACAGGCAGGGGTTTATACAAAAATTGTCCTCATTGCCATGTATTTCTCTCTGGATATCTCCTATGTTGTCCGGGAGTTAAATAGCAGAGAAGAACTACGTAATTTTGCGGGTATCGTAGAGGTTCCCAGGACTGCTACCCTCTACAGTTTTCTCAGCAAGTTCACTGCTGAGCAGTTTGTTGATATGGTTTTGAAGGTGCTCAACATCATTTGCCAGAATCACAACAGGGATAACACAGTCATCGTTGATTGTACTGATATCAGCCTTGATATCAACTGGTTCCGCCGAAGAATTAGGAAGTCTGATTTAGAAGATAGAGAGTTCAAGTGGGGTTATTCTCCGAGCAAGGGTTATTATATCGGTATGAAGCTTGTGCTGGCGATAAGTTATCCTTCACTCAAACCTATAAGTTTTCTGATTTATGAGGGCTCGCCAGGAGATGCGAAGATTTTTGACTATATTGTAAAGGAGTTGATTCGAAGACGAGCCCTCCGCAAAGGCAATACTCTCGTCCTGGACAAAGGCTTCTACAGTTATCGCCACTATGTTGAAGGTATAGCAAGATTCAAGATTGTTCCGCTGATATTCCCAAGGAAGAATTTCAATCTGAATAGAGCTCTGGGAATGCTCAGTTATCCCCTGGAAGTCTTCAACGGAAAGCCAGCTTATGTGAAAGAGAAAAAGCATTTTTATAACTCTCTGGTGCTGGAGTTCAGGGAGAAGATATGCAGATGGAAGGATTTCAGACCTATACGGTCAATCATCGAGGACATCTTTAAGTTAGCGAAGAATTCTTTCGTCTTTTCCAGATTACACCGCTATACAATGCGTTCTGTAGAGAAGACATGTGCTCTTTGTGTACTTTTAACCGGCGTGGTCATTTCACTGGGAATCAATTCAAAAAAAGACCTGCAGAGACTTGCTGAACGGTGACTCCAGCGAGGACCCTATATGTATATACATTTCCATTTAATTAAGGCGAGTGGGAAAACCCACATGCTTTAGCGGGGAGTAGTTCATAATATTCAGTGTATTATTTCAGTACTTCTAGCAATTTTGTAATAATTAAATCATATAATAAGACATCATCAATAAAATATATGTAAAAAATTTTAAACTATCGCATATCTTGTTAAAATTTATATAAAATGTTACGCATGGGAAATAGAGAGCCTATAAAAGGTAGATATTATGAAAAAGAGGAAGGTTAATAAGAAAAAGGGCGTAAGAGTCCGGGGATATGTTATTGCCTTTTTTTTGGTTATTGGGCTTGTAGCCATATATTCTATTTCTTCAGGTGGTTCCAGTTCAGAGTTAGATAAAAAAGTGAAAAATGTTAATTTTCCTGATTATGCCACGCAGAATCCGGTAATTTTAAAAGCATACAAGATAGCAGTGGCTGAGCCCGCGCTTTTACAGGCCATACCCTGTTACTGTGGATGTAAAGATGTGAGAAATTATCAGTTTCCGGAAGGCCATAAGAGTTTGTATAACTGCTATCTCGATGACTCTGGAAGGTTCACATCTCATGCCGCATACTGTGATATCTGTCTGAATGAAGCAACCGAAAGCTATTCCATGTTTAAGAAGGGATATTCCCTTCAGGAGATAAGGAAAAGCATCGATTCAGAATACGCTGGCAGATATGGTGAGCCAACGCCAACACCACCGGTGTAACTAAAAAATGAAGCCGAGAACTCTCCTCACAGTTGCCGCTTTTGTAGTGGTGATATTTTTTATTTTTCTTTCAGGTAGGTCAATGCCAATTGTGAGCAATAATAATCATACATTTGTGGGTGATTTAACATGGTACAACTCCTATAAAGAAGGTATGAGCATAGCTTCCCAGGAAAACAAGCCAGTTCTTGTTTACTTCTGGGCTACTTGGTGCGAGTGGTGTGCAAAATTAAACCGTGAGGTCTATCCTGACCCGCAGGTCAACTCTATTCTAAAGAAGAAGTTTGTGCTTGTTGCCATTAATGTAGATGACGATAAGGAGGGGATAAAGGAAAAATATGGTGTGCAATATCCACCTGCTGAGATTTTTGTTGACCCCGAGGGTAAAGTGCTGACAAAGGTTATGGGATACACACCCAAGGAGAATTTTATTCCAGTCATTGAGGAGGCTCTCAGAAAATTTGACAAATCGAAGAAGAATTGAGAGGTTATTTCCCCTCTATTCTCATAAGGAAAATTCTGTTGATTCCTGAAATCATTGCTTCAACACTTGCTATCACAATATCCTCTCTTGCTGCTTTTCCGCTGGCTATATTTCCATCACTATCCTCCAGCTTAACCAGAACCTCGGCAAGGGCATCACCGCCTCCTGTGATTGTCTCAAGATGATACTCGGTAAGTCTTATATCTTCGACTTCTGAGAGCACCTTTCTCACAGCTTTGAGGGCAGCATCCACAGGCCCTACACCGGTTTCTGCTCCCACGAGCTCTCTGTCTTTAAATTTGAGTTTTACACTGGCAGTGGGTATTACTTTGCTTCCTGTCATCACTGCAAACTCTTCGAGGACAAGAACTTTTTCATCGCCTCCGACCTCTCCAATTGCTGTTTCAGCT
Organism: archaeon BMS3Bbin15; assembly: GCA_002897955.1. Classification (NCBI taxonomy): domain Archaea; species archaeon BMS3Bbin15. The sequence goes on along the minus strand of BDTY01000037.1, from coordinate 17,901 downwards.
ATAGCCAGAAGGTCAGCATCTGTAATCCTTTTACCCTTATCACCCAGCTCTTTAACTCTTCTGGTAATGCTGTAAATCTGCTCTTTGCTCGCCTTTACTCCAAGCTGTTCAAGCTGAGCCTGAATTCCATGTACCCCTGCATGTTTACCTGATACTATCCTTCGCTTGTGACCCACCATCTCGGGTGTCATTACTCCAGGCTCAAAGGTTTCAGTATTCTCCAGCACTCCGTGGGTATGTATGCCTGATTCATGGGAAAAGGCATTTTCACCGACCACGGGCGTATTTGGTGACATTTTCACTCCTGTGAGCCTTTCAACCAGCTTTGATGTTTCATACAGATATTCAGTTTTTATATTTGTATTCACATTGTAAATAGCCTTAAGTGCCATTACACTCTGTTCAAGACTTGCATTTCCAGCTCTCTCGCCAATACCGTTGACCGCTACCTGAATTTCTCTTGCTCCAGCTTCAACCGCTGCAAGAGAGTTTGCCACAGCAAGTCCGAAGTCGTTGTGGCAGTGCACATCAATGGGTATTGCAACATCTCTGAAGATTTCACCAGTTATATATCGCATAACAGGAGGGATTGCCACTCCAACCGTATCCGGTATATTTATAATATCCGCGCCTGCTTCCTCGGCACTCTTGAAAACTTTCCGTAGATATTCGAGGTCAGTTCTCGTTGCATCCATAGCAGAGAACAGGCACTTTGCGCCGTGTTCCTTGATCCTCTCAACTGCAGAGACTGTAAGCTCTATTACCTCCTCTCTGCTCTTCTTTATTGTATGTTCTCTCTGTATATCACTGGTGGATACAAAAATATGAACAATATCAACACTACATTCTATAGCAGCATCTACATCCTGGGGAAGAACTCTTGCAAGGCCACAGATTTCTGCATGAAGTCCTTCAGATACAACCTTACTTACAGACTTCTTCTCGCCCTGTGAAGAGATAGGAAAGCCAGCCTCGATAACATCGACTCCCAGCTTGTCCAGCTGATGAGCAATGGTTACTTTCTCCTCAACAGTCAGAGAAACACCAGGAGTCTGCTCTCCATCCCGAAGGGTCGTATCAAAAATCCTGACATGGTTGGGCAGGCTCATTCCCTTCTTAATATCTTCAAGCACGTAAAAAATAATCCCGTCCTTTCATATTCACAACTCCGGAAAACTATGCAACCGCAGATGATTAACGAAGACAAAGCTTTATTGAAAGATTATTCGCTTCCTATATCTTCCACTATATCTGAGGATATAGTCTTCAACTCGTCAATCTTCGCCAGAAGTACTTTCATTTTCTCATATACTTTTCCAGAGGCGTCAAGCTTGCCGGATTCAAGGCTTTCTCCAAGTTTATATAGGTACTTCAGCTTCTCACTCTTCCTGATGCCTGAAAGAAGGACAGTAACTTCAAGGCTATCTTTGTTTCCGGGCAGGTCCCCGCCTCTAACTTCAACTCCAGCTATATTCTTCTCTACCCAGAGTCTTGATGGTATACTTCCAAGAAAGTCAAGATAGCGCTTTGGTCCGGAGACAACCACAAGAGCACTGTTAGAACTCCTGAAGTCTACAGGGGTGAGGGTATTTCTTACAGACTTTTCAGTCAGCGATACCACCATCTCAGGTTTATCAAGATTTTCATCTTCAATATCTATTTTTCTTTTACCAATACCGATGGTTGAGATTCCTTTCAATGTATTTATTATATCGCTGGCTGTGAGAACATTGCTGCCAAGCTCTTCGGGTGCTCTATACTCACCTACTTCGAAGATATTGTTGAGATACCAGAAAACAGTTCCGTTTATATAATTAAACTGTCCTCTCAACTTCATACCGTCTCTGAGTGTATCGTTATCAACAGGTATAACTGCATCGCTCTCGGCCACTATAGGCTTGAAGCTCTTTGAAAAGTTGACAAAGGTTCTTGAGATATCGTCTTCACCAGGTAATATACCCACATAATAAACAGGTTCCATATAGTTCTTTTTCATTTCATGAATGAGTACGTCAACAGCACCACCGGTTCCTCCTCCAAGAGAGGATATAACGAGGAGGCAGTCTATATTATCTCTAACAAGGTCAATATGTTCAATAATCCTTATGGCTTCACCAGCCATTATCTTCCTGCCAAGCTTCAGGTTCTTCCCTGTGCCATTTCCGTCAACTATAGACTCGCCTATAACCAGTCTGTGCCTGTGCTCATGATATTCAAGGTGAGCCCTGTCAGTATCCAGAAGAATACCAGCATACTCAACCTTGGAGACTCCCTTCCTGAAAAAGAGACTGGCTATTCTACAGCCAGCCCCGCCTATGCCTATTATGAGAGGCCTCATCTAGCCCAGCTCATCTCTCTTTGCCCTTAGAAGGAGAATGACAATAACCAGGATAATAACTATGCCCGCACCTATTAAAATGTATTTTTTATAGGCGCTTGTTTTTGCGACACTTACTTTCTGTTTCTGAGCCTGGCTTATAATGTCGTTCAGAAGAAGAGTTGCCTGCATTGCATTGCTCTTTGCCATGTCCACTGCACCACTGGCTTGCTCCTTTTTGGCTAGATTTATGCTGTCTTTTGCAACCTTTAGCCTGCTATTCAAACTTGTTGTATTTACACCCCTGCTTTCCAGTTCTTTGACCTGATTTTCTGCCAGAGAGAGTTTTGACTCGGCTGTGCTTATTTCACTTAGAGTCTGGGTTATTAAAACGTCTGTTACATTTAATATGACCGTACCATTGGGTATGTTTATATAACCATTGTTCTCCGGGTCATAATAAACATACATCTTTGTACTCAGGGCATCTATTTCTGTCAGACTGCTAACTTTCGGAGCATTACCTCTGAGACTGATCTTTACCAGTTTTGTGCCATTGGGTATATTCAATTCTATCTGTCTTTTTCCAATAAAACTCTCGGTTTTGGAGTCGTAACTTATATATACAATCGGATTTGCAATATCCAGTGTCAGATTGAGCTTTGCTATCTGAGGCTCCACTCCCTGCTTTTTCAGTACCAGGTCTATTGCTATCGGGTTTCCAATTTTTACCACGCCAGCCGGGGACACCTTGGGGTATCCTTTCTCAACCACAAGATAATTTGTAGGGAGACCGGCTACAATGCCAAGACTGAGCACCAGCATTCCCAATATTATGAAACCGCTCATCTTCATTTTTATTCCTCCTACAGAGACTGTATATCGCTAAGTAAATCCTCCAGGTCAGGAGGTATACTTTTTTCCTTTTCAATATTTGTCTCCTCTTCAACATTAAATATGTTTTCAATACCTGTCACCATTGTAGCAATGTCCAGATTCTTTGAGCCAGATGCGTCCTTCATTCTGATATTGAGTCCAGCATCATATTTATTCTTTATCCATTCTCTGGCGAAGTTTTCTCCATAGAAGCTGTTTAGATTACCTCTCAATATAAGATAAAACTCTTCAGGCTTTGCATTGTCCAGATTAATATACATTTTATCTCTTATGAGTTTCTGTATGGCATCTTTTGCTGACATGCTTTCATTTTTCACACGCATATACCCGAAACCTGCAACTTTTCCTTTTACAGCCTGACTGATTTCGTGAGCCTCGGCTGTATTGAAAAATCTGACTGTAGAGGTGGTTATGATTTTTCTGCTTGTTGTAATATCCTCACCCCTATTTGTAAGTACATTGTTGTCCTGTACAAGTACTCCATCAAAGTTTTTACTTAGATTGATGAAGCCGGAGTAGGCATTTTTCATATAGTGGGTCCCTTCCCCTAATGAGGGGAGTATAATGACTCCGAAGACAGGGGTATTATAGTACTTCTTTAATCTGTCTGCTATTATACCTGCGCCTCCTGTACCTGTGCCACCTCCGATACCAGCAATAACAAAGAAGAAGTCTGGCTTATCTCTGTTTACCTTTCTTATGGTGTTCATGGCCAGCTCAAGCTCTTCATTTACAATCTTCCTGCCAAGCTCCACACTGGCTCCTGTACCATGCCCTTTTGCTCTGCTCTTGCCGATGAGCACACGGTTTTCCATAGGTATATTCCTGAGACTTGTGAGGCTATCAGAGGAAGTATCTATGGCAACACCTGTAATATCCTCTTTCGTATGGGAAAATTTTGATAGAATACTTGAAAAGGGCTCCTTTTTATAGAAAGCATCAACTATTCTGCAGCCTGCACCGCCTATACCAACTAAAGAGAGCATTTGCCCACCTTAGAGGTTTTCAATATCACCAAGAAGATAGTCGATATCCTTCTCTTTAACAGGCTCTTCAGCTATCTTCTTCTGCACATCTCTTGCTCTCTGTAGCATCCTTTTAACTCTCGGGGCATTACCTATTCCAGCTAGAAGCACAACACAGCCGACATAGTTGCTTTTTGGCAGAGGATAATCTCCTCCTCTTACCTCAGTACCGGAGATAGTAGTTTCAAGCCATTTTCTTGCCTTCTCAATACCCTTCCTGTCAAGCTGTTCATGAGGCCCTGCAATTATAATAAGAGCCTTCTGAGAGGTTGTGTAGTCACAGGGGAGTAGAAGTCTGCCTTTAATAGCCCTCTTGGTAACTGATAGAACACGTGAAGCTTTACCTATCTCATACTCCTTTCTCTTGACAAATTTTGTGAGAAAGCTTTCCCTCTTAACAGCTTCTGAGGCATAGCCTATACTGCATATCCCACCGGCATTAAGTGTATTTATGACTTCACTGGCATCAACAATCATCTCACCCACACGGTTCTTGCCTCTAATCTCTCCTGCTCTGCAGATAATCCCCAGTCTTTTAACAATTTCCATATTGATTCTGTCATAGGCCTGCCTCACACTTTCACCGGAGTGAAGAAAGGCACCATTGTCTACCAGAATTGTCGCATCACAGCTTGGCAGCAATGATTTCAGACACCTTGCAGTATTTAGAGTGTAAATATCTCCTTCATTTTCGGCAGGTAATATGCCTATTGCATATACTGGCTCGTCATAAACCTCTTTCAGGTGCCTTGCAACCACACTTATCGAGCCGCTGCCTGTACCTCCTCCAAGACCTGCCACAACGAAAAAGGCATCGAAATCGCTTACATTTAATTTTGAGATTTTGTTGAGAATTATCTCAATTTCGTCTTCGGCTATTCTTGAAGCCTTTTTATTGTCAGCTCCAACGCCGTGTCCCTTTAGAAGGGTTTCACCAAGGAGTATTCTGTCTTCCCTTGGTATGTACTGGAGACCCATTAAATCAGAAACAGCAGTATTTACAACGATACTCTCGAAAGTATGGGGGATATGGCTCTTCCTATCATCTTTAATGAATAAATCAGCAATTTTACTTCCAGCCTGGCCGAGTCCAATTATCATTATTTTCATTTTTATCCTCCAGCTTCTGATTATTTGAGTTATCTTCCTACACTTATATATAACTTACTGTAGTCTATTAGTGGAAATATATTATTGGAGCTTTACAGCTCTTGTCCAGAAGTGATTGAATATTTCTTCTGCCAGGGATATAAAGTCTTCATCTGTGGAGGCAAAACCTGAGTTAAGATGTGGGCTTCCATCCTTCATTGAGAGGTTCAAAATAGCTTTTCTGCTGTCAACAATAAAGACATGGAGCTTCAGGTCAGGGAATACCCTGAGGTCAAAGCCAACTATATTTTTTGGTATTTCTCTGAGGTCTAAAACTGGCAGTACACTTTCGGGATAGAGAATTCTGACTTTAATCTTTGAACCATTTGCACGTAGAAGAGCCCCTGCATCTCCTCTTGCAAGTTTTTTAAGAACATGCTCTGCAAATTCTTTACTTGTATCGCTGGCAAGAATGTCTATGGAAGACCTGGCGCTTTCTATCATATCAAGAATTCTTGTTATTAGTGTTAGAGGGTCTTCAATGGTCTCAGAAAACCTCAGGGCACTCAGACTGTGGTACACCTCTCTTGGAAGATATTCAATAGTAAATTTTTCAAAAAGTTCATTACTGTCTGTAAGAAATCCTATATTCCTCTCCAATTCGTCAAAGTAGTGTACTATCATATTGCCCAGATTTGTAAGGTAATATCTTGAGTCTTTTTCGCTTAAAAGCCCCAGATTTACAAGATTTCCAGTGTAACGTCCAACTGTAGAGCATGGTTTTGAAACTCCAAGCTTCCTGAGCTGGGATTTGATACCTGAGATGGTTTTACCTTCATCCTTAAGCATTTTCAGAATTTCCAGTCTGTTTTCAAGGCCACATTCTCTTAAAATATTCTGCAACATTTTGGTCACGTAAACATATAAATTTTAACGAGGTTATAAAAATGGCACCAGAGCAGGTAGGATTTGCGGTTATTTTGTAGTTATATTATAATTCTAAAGAAAATTTAACAGAATTACAATATATTTTACAAATTTTCCAGTTCTATTTCTTCAATAGGTTGGTAAACTGGCCCCGAAGGCTTTAAAGTGCTTTTCATCAATGATATTTTTGTTACTTTTATTCTACCAAGCTCTTCTTTACCATGTTTTTCAATAAAATTCAAAATATGTTTTCTGGCGCCGGAGGACTTTACTCTTGCCAGGGTTATATGGGGTGTGAATATTCTTTTATCTTTTTCAAAGCCAAGCTTTACAAGTTCGTTTTCAAGTCTGCTATGAATTTCAATCAGCTTTTCTTTTCCATCTGTAACATCTGCATAAATCACTCTGATATAACTTTTACTGGGGAGAGTGCCTGTACCTTTTATAGAATATGTAAAAGATTTTAAACTTTTGACAGATTCTTCCATGGCAGTTTTAATATTTTTTATCTGTTCTTCAGGAATTTCTCCGAGAAATTTAAGAGTAATATGGAGATTTCCATGGGATACCGGCTTTACTCCTCTATCAATATTTTTAAGCTCTTCAGTTAAGGATACAAGCTTATCAGAATTTGCATTGACAGCAATAAAACATCTCATGTATATAAATAAATCTTTATAATAGTTAAATTTTTCAACGAAAATGTTCGGCTAAAACAGCTTAAAACATATAGCTTAAATATATGTGTAATTTGACTTGAGAGGGAAAGGTAATGAAAGGTATACTTAAAGGACTCGGAAAAGGAAAGGTTGTTTTAAGAGTGTGGTCAAGAGAACCCTACAGTGCTGAATTTACTTCTGAACAGCTCAGGGCACTTGCAGGAGTTGCAGGAGAGTATGGTTCAAGGGTTATTCGTACAACTCCAAGGCAGGCAGTGGAGATTCCTGACATAGAGGAGAGTTTTGCAGAGGAGGCAGCGAAGAAGCTGGAGGTGGCGGGATTTGAGACTGGAGCATCTGGAGAGTTTACAAGGCATGCCTTTGCATGTTCAAGGTGGTGTCTATACAATTCAACTCCTGTAGCTGATATGGCTAAGGAAATGAATGAAAAGTATGGAAATGTTAAAATGCCTGCCAAATTGACAATATCATTCTCTGCCTGCAGCTTTTCATGTGCAAGGTCAAAAACTTCAGATATCGGTCTTATAGGAAAAACAAAGATAAAAATTGAGGTTGAAAAGTGTATTAAGTGTGGTCTATGTGTTAAGGAACCTCTCGGCTGCCAGACTGATGCTCTTACAGTTTCAAAGGAGAAACCTGTTGAATGGGACGGCAAAAAGTGTGTGAGCTGTGGTTTCTGCTCTAATATATGTCCTGTGCAGTCAATAACTGCAGGTGAGAAGGGTTTTGATATTCATCTGGGTGGTGGAAGTGGCATGTTTCCAAAAGAAGCTAAACTATTTAAAGAGTTTATTGGTGTGGATGATGTTTTGATGGAGGTTGAGAAAATAGTTGAGAAATACATAGCCTCGGCAGGGAAAGGCGAGAGACTCTTCTCTGTCATTGAACGTCTTGGACTGGAGGTGTTTGATTAAAATGAGCGAGGATACTTTTGAATTTGAACTGCCCAAAGTTGGTATAATTAGGGGAGTAAAACCCAGAGATATTGAGGTTATCGGGGATAAGATTGTAAATATCAGGGTTAGAGCAAAGCCATATTCCAACACCTATACAGTGGAGCAGCTTGAGACAGCTGCTGATGTGGCTGAGAAATTTGGTTCAGGCAAGATTCATATCAGCCCCAGGCATAATCTGGAGATTCCTGAAGTTAAGAACAGCATGCTTACGGAAGCCCTTAAGCAACTTTTTGCTTCTGGTTTGCAGGCAGGAGGTACGGGGACTTCAGTTAGAAATATATTCACATGCTCGGACTACTGTTCCAATAAAGTTAGAAGCGTGCGTGAGCTTGGCGGTGTGGTGAGTGAACTCTTCGGTGACCTTCCTCTCCCCAATAAGTTTGCTATTTCCTTTGCAGCCTGTCCAAGTGGTTGCTCAAGACCATACAATGTTGATATTGGAATAGTTGGTCTGGCAGAGCTTGAGGTTGATGGAGATAGGTGCATAGATGACTGCAAAAAGTGCATTGAAGCCTGCCCTGTTGAGGGAGCAATTACACTTGAAGATGGCCTTAATATAGGCAGTGAAAAGTGTGTAAAATGTGCAAGATGTGCGGGTGCATGTTCTGCTGGTGCAATTAAAGTTGCTAACACAGCTTTTAAGGTTCTGGTGGGTGGAAAGGAAGGCAGAAGTGTAATCTTCGGTAAGGAATATTCAGGATTTGCTGGTGACTATGAGGTTATAGAGATAATAGATAAGGCTATAAAGCAGTATAAAAAGCTGGCAGAAAAAAGAGATAGAAAGAAGTATGAGAGAATTGGAGAAATTATTCAGCGTCTTGGAAGCCTTGAGGCTTTTATGAATAGCTAAAGTTAGCAGGAAGGCAGGGTAAGTCTATTCTGCATCATTTCTTTAATTTTTAAAAATCTAATTTTTTCAAATTTTATAAAAAATAGTTACTATTATATATTACCGCCACAGTCTCTTATTGATATTAACTTTCATAAACGTTAGTAGTAACCCAGGAGGCCTGAAATATAAGCATAGAAGATATCCCCGGGGTTCTTGTAGCCTCTTCAGTGGCTCTGGTAGCTTATATAATATATAGTTTTTATCCTTCCTTTGACGCCCTTTTTGTTGCTCTTATACTTGGAATTATCTTCAGAACCTTTTTTATGTCAGAAATATTAAAACCAGGGATTGATACAAGTGTAAAAATATTCATCCCCATTGGGATAATCGCCTATTCATCCAATCTTTCATTTGATACCCTTATTTCCATGCTTTCTATAAAAATTGTGCTAATCCTGTTTATTATGTTCACCTATATGGTTGTTACACTGTATTTAAGTTTGAAATATGGGGTGCGCAGGAAACTGGCCATTCTTTTGGCAGGTGGCTCAGCAGTTTGTGGAGCTTCTGCCATAGCAATAATATCTCCACTCATTAAGGCAAAAAATAGAGATACTTCTATAGCAATACTCTCAATTACTGCTGTAGGGCTTACGGGGGCAATGATATATCCACTGTTTAGGGAAATTCTGCATATCTCTGCCTCTTCCTATGCATTTCTTGTTGGTACCACTCTCCCTCAGGTTGGTATTATTAAAATAGCTTCTACCTATGTGGGTATTAATCCTGAGAATGCACTGGCTTTTAAGAGTGTCAGGATAGCTATGATTCCTATCATTGCAATTTTTGCACAGAAATTGACAGATGAGAAACAACATATAAAAGTGCCCTGGTTTATAGTTATTTTTATAATTCTGGGTATTTTATTCTCTTTTTTTGCACCATTTGAGCGTATTCGATATATAGTAAGACCAATCTCCACATTTGTTTTTTCAATAGCACTTGCCAGTATAGGTCTGAGTACTGATTTAACAGAAGTTCTCGAGGCAAGGCTTAGAGTGCTAAATATAGCTTATTTCAGCTGGTTGTCTGCCTTTTTTGTTGTGGTTATTTTCGAAAAAGTTCTGGGGATGTATATATGAAGCACACTCTCCTGACGAAGATTTTCATACTCTTTCTTCTTATCTCAATACTACCTATTCTCGTATTTGGCGCTAGAATTACCCTTGTGGCGCATGGTTTTATGTCAGAAATGGCACTGAAATATTATATACCTCAGCAATATATAAATCAGCTTTTCTATTCTCTGGCCAGGGAATCGGTAATCTATATTGTATATATTATAATAATTGTTGTAATAATTTCAATTTTCTTCGCAGGGAGCATAGTGACTCCTATTTACTCTCTCAACAAGGCAGTCAAGAGAATTAAGGATGGTGAATATGGCTATAAAGTTCCAATAAATACAAATGATGAGCTTCAGGAGCTGGGTGAGTCTCTGAATGAGATGTCTGAAAAGCTTAAAGATACAATTGAAGAATTGAAAAATGAAAATATAAAAAGAAAAGTTTATGTTGATATTCTTGTGCATGACCTTTCAAATCTTGTTACTCTTATCGGGGGCTTCTCTGATATTCTTCTTGAGGAAGAAACAGATAAAGACAAAAAGAGGGGGCTTGGGATTATAAGAAGAAACTGTGATAGAATTCAGGAAATTATACAGACAACTTCAAGACTTTCAAAGCTGGAGGAGGAAAAGAAGCTCAATTTTGTTAAGATTAACCTGAAAGATGTTATAGAAAAAGTTGTTGATGATTTCTCAAATAAACTCAAGGAAAAAAATATGATTGTTGAGGTCAGGGGAGAGAACATCGAGATAGAGGCTAACAATATAATAGATACAGTTTTTTCAAATTTAATATCAAATGCCATAAAGTACAGTCCTGCAAATACTGTAATAACTGTTCATATTAAAACAATGTCTGACAAAGTCAGGATATATGTAATCGATAAAGGAGAGGGTGTGCCGGATATATATAAGGTGGTCATTTTTGAGAGATTTTTAAGAGGTAAGAAAACAGGGGTTAAGGGTACAGGTCTTGGCCTGGCTATTGTAAAGACTATTGTTGATATGCACTATGGTAAAGTATGGGTTGAAGATGCAGAAGGTGGAGGAGCTGCCTTTGTTGTGGAGCTTCCAATTGTACAGAAAGAATAAGAGTTATCAGCGTATTTTGCATAAAATTTATAAAGCTTTTGATTTTGAATAGATTAATGGAGGTCTTCAGATGTTTGAACCAGAGATAGAGACTATGCCAATCAGGGAACTCAGAAAGCTTCAGGAGAAACGCCTTAGGGAAATTGTGAAGTACTGTTATGATAATATTCCGTTTTACAGAAAGAAGTTCAATGAGATAGATTTAAAGCCAGAGGATATTAAAAATCTTGAGGACCTTTCAAAGGTTCCCTTCACGCTTAAAGATGACCTGAGGAATCATTATCCCTATGGCATCCTGGCAAAGCCATTAAAGGAAATTGTTAGATTCCATTCTTCTTCAGGCACAACAGGCATCCCAACAGTTGTTGCCTACACAAAAAAGGATATAGAAACCTGGTCAAGAATTATTGCCAGGGGTTTAGCTACAACAGGAGCAACCGATGAAGATATAATTCAGGTAGCCTATGGTTATGGTTTATTCACAGGTGGTCTTGGTTTACATTATGGCAGCGAGGCTCTTGGAGCAGCAACCCTTCCTGCTGGAGGGGGAATTACTCCAACAAAGAGGCAGATTCAGATTTTGAAGGATATGAAGAGCACTGTAATCTGCTGCACACCAAGCTATGCACTCTATCTGGCAGAGGAGGCAAAAAAAGCTGGTTTAGACCCTGCAAAAGATTTCAAACTTCGGATTGGGGTATTTGGTGCTGAGCCATGGAGTGATAATCTGAGGGACAAGGTTGAGAAAGCTCTTAACCTGAGGGCTCATGACATCTATGGCTTAAGTGAAATCTGGGGGCCTGGTGTGGGAATAGAGTGTGAGTACCGCAATGGTTTACATATATGGGCTGACCACTTTATAGTTGAGGTAATAAACCCTGAAACCGGTGAAGTTCTGCCTCCCGGGGAAAAAGGAGAGCTTGTTTTTACAACTCTCACAAGAGATGCCATGCCACTCCTCAGATATAGAAGTAAGGACATATCGATTATAACTGAAGAGCCCTGCGAATGTGGAAGAACGCATCCAAGAATGCTCAGAGTTATGGGGAGAAGTGATGATATGTTAATAATTCGCGGAGTTAATGTCTTTCCATCGCAGATAGAGCAGGTTCTCATGCAAATCTCTGGAATAGGGGAGCATTATCAGATAATTATTGATAGGGATATTCTCGATACTCTGAAAGTTAAAGTAGAGGTAACGCCTGATGTCCTCTCTGATAAGCTCTCAGACCTCGTTGAGCTCCAGCACAGGGTTGAACAGGAATTAAAACTGTACTCAATATAGGGGCAAAAGTGGAGCTTGTTGAAGTTGGTACAATTCCAAGAACGCCGGGTAAGGCTCAGAGGGTTGTCGACCTCAGAAAGGAGGTTTAATTTATGGCTTTGGAGCAGTTGAGTGTTTTTGTTGAGAATAAACCTGGAAGGCTTGCTAAGATTACAGAGGTTCTGCAAAAGGCAGTAATAAATATAAGAGCACTGAGTATTGCAGAACTGGGTGAGTTTGGCGTTATAAGGCTTATTGTTGATAGGCCAGATGAGGCTAAATTTGTGCTTATAGACTCGGGCTTTTATCTGTGAGTGTTTACTCTGTTCTTGCTGTGGAGATGAATAACGAGCCCGGTGGCCTTGCGAGAATAGCTGAAATACTTGGTGAGAGGAAGATAAATATAGAGTATGCCTATACGTCTCTCAGGAAAGGCAAGGCAATCCTGATTGCAAGAGTAAGTGACATTGAACTGGCTGAGAGAGAGCTGAGCGGAGCAGGTATCAGAACACTTAATTCTGAGAATATACCGGTTGAATAATCAACACAGGAGCTTATGATTTTGAGATTACAGCAATATTTTTAAACTCTGAAATAAAGTTATAGTTATGAACCTTGACAAGAAGCTTACTATTGCGACTGTAATAGTTTTTTTTGCTATCGGAGCTATAAGTTTATATGGAATTTACGACTATTCGAAAAATATTGATAAAAATAAGGACTTTGTCCATTCTGGCGAATACTATGCATATACCCAGACTATGGATTTCCTCGCCTTCCCTGTTGCACTTACCCTTCTGCTTCTTTTGAGTCTCTGCATACCAAAGCGCGTGATACCTGAAAAATATCTTATTTCCTTCATTTCTATAATCCTTGGTCTTGCACTGCTTCTATTTCTCAAAGATATTAAACTTTCTCTTGGGATTATCCTTGTTCTGACGCTTTTACTTCAAATTATTGTGCTTTTACTTACTCTAACAGGCAGGAAACTCAGATTTCTCAGCTATAGTTACTATAAAAAAGTTGGTTCATCTTTGATTCATCTTGGCATAGTTGCTATAGCTTTAAGTATTGTGCAGCCAACTTGGTTATATTTTGGGAATATAAATGTCTACTGGTTTTCCACTGCAATTATCTCCCTAGGAATGCTTTTAATATTCTATTTCCCTGAGAAAAGGAGGGTAGCTATTGGTTAAAGTAGGCATTGTGGATACAAGCTTTTCGAGAGTTGACATGGGAAGATTTGTTGTGGATGAAATCAAAAAGAGCACAACAAAGTTAAAATTGATAAGAAGAACGGTTCCGGGGATAAAGGATCTGGCTGTAGCCTGTAAGAAGCTTATCGAAGAGGAAGGTTGCGAAGCCTGTATAGCACTGGGTATGCCAGGTCCGATGCCCAAAGACAAAGCCTCGACTCAGGTTGCTTCTCAGGGCCTGATGCTTGCCCAGCTTCTCACCAACAGGCATATTCTTGAAGTATTTGTTCATGAAGATGAGGCAAACACAGGGAAAGAGCTTTATGCACTCTGCGAAAACAGGGCAAGAGAACATGCTCAGAATTTAATAAGAATGCTACTCCACCCTGAAGATATGGTTAAGAGGGCTGGAACAGGGCAGAGGGAGGGCTTTTCTGATGTCGGAACTCTGAAGATTTAGAATGGAGGACATGCAGTGAAAAAGCCTTGGAGGCTGGAGTACAAAAAAGCATAATAGAAATAGATACAACTGGGGATGGTTCTCTTTCTTTAATTCTTTTATTTCGTTATTGAACTGAGGGAAATTGAAGGTGATGATTGGAATGGAAGCCGTTGTCAGCGAAGAAAAACTGTTTGACATAGTTAAAAAAGCTGTAAATGAGGTAATAACTGTCGAAATGGCAAAGTTAAGGCTTCAGCTCATACCGTATGTTGATAATGCTGAGATGGGGGAAATAAAAGAAATTTTTGGCTCCCCAGAGAAGTATAGAGACGAGGAGTTTGAGGAACTTGAGTTATGAATTCAAGGTAAAGATTCGAAAACATTGTAAAAAGTTTTTGAAAAAATTAAGTTTAAAGGACAGAAAACAGGTGCTCTCTAAAATTAGGGATTTCAGGGGTTGGCTGCTGGGCGAAAATGTGAATGTTGATGTGAAAAAATTAAAAGGCGAATGGAAAGGTTTCTATCGAATAAGGACTGGTAAAATAAGAATTCTTCTCAAAGTTTACCCAGAAGATAGATTAATTATAGTATATGATGCTGATTATAGGGAGAGTGTTTATAAGTAGGAAAAATCTTTAAAAAATGAAAATACTGACTAATTTTTTATTTATTTGAGCTTAACAATTTACAGGAAACCAATCCTACTAAAGTCCTCATCAAAGGTTGCTATCTTTTTTATGTCGTAATGCTTACATAGGGCTGCAGTGAATAACCACTGGGTAGCAATCTATAACTATCAATAATCTCCTTAGTAAAAACCATTACACCTCTGGCCACAATTTTAGCATTAACTTCTTGATAGTAAATCTAATGGATAATTCGCTATGTATTGCAATTTTTTTGGTATATTAAATAAAACGTGCTGATTTACAGCCACATTCAGGTGCTTTGTATGACACAGCAACATGTTGCAAAAATTTAAATATGATAAATCATGATAAATTCCCAGCTCAGAGCAGGAGAGTATTCTCATGGTTCCAGAAGATTTTATCAAACCGAGTATTAAGGCGCTGATAAATGAAAGCAATGTACTCAAAAAGGATAGGCCTTTTCATAAACTGGCCTATGTGGGGACACCCTGCCAGACTCAGGCCCTGCGGAAGGCCCAGCTCTTCGATTTTCAGAAGGTAAAGCAGGAATGGCCTCGCAGGGTCAGATTCTCAATATCTTTATTCTGTGCAGAAAGCTTTCCCTACAAAAATATTATCAAGCTTACAGAGGAATACGGGGTAAATTTAAGCGAGGTAAAAAAGTGGGATATAAAGGGTAAGCTGATAGCTTATACAGATAAAGACAAATTTGAAATCCCTCTCAAAAAAGTAAAGAAGTTTGCCAGAGAAAACTGTCACTTATGCCTTGATTATACCGGTGAGCTTGGCGATATATCAACAGGTGCCGTTGGTTCAGAGAGGGGCTGGAATACAGTTATAGTAAGAACTCCCACTGGCCTGAATATTGTGGAGGGAGCCATTAAGGAAGGATATCTTAAAGCAGAGGAGATTGATATTACAGGTAAAGGTATCGGTCTTCTGAGGAAGCTCTCAAGGAGAAAGTTCAAAAGTGCCTGGAAGAATAAGAGCAAAAAGGAAAAGGAAGCAGGGGTTCCTCATCTGGATACCATTCATGAGGTGGATATGGATAAACTCCTTGAACTTACAACAGTTGAGCACAGGATAGATGAGCTGACTCGTGATATTATAGAGCCTGGTTTATGTGTTACCTGTGGGGCCTGTGAGGCAAGCTGTGCGGAAGGAATAATCAAGATAGATGAAGAAGGCAAACCATATAAAACCAAAGACTGTGAGAGCACAGACTGTGGAAGATGCTATGCCACCTGTCCCAGGACAACTTTACCGGTAGACCTTATAGAGGAGAAACTCTTTGGCAGCAAACGCTATGTCTTCGAAAAGCGTATTCTCGGGCAGTTTATAAAAATTTATACGGCAAGGGCAGGTGAAAAGGTTAGACCAGAGAATGCTCAGGATGGCGGTGCCACCAGTGCAATCCTGACGTATGCTCTTGATAAGGGTATAGTCGATGCAAGTATTTCAATAGCGAAGGGTGAAAAACCATGGTATCCTATCCCCTACATATCTGTGAATAGTGAAGACCTCAGTGAAAGTGCAGGTACAATATACTCTTCCGCACCTACAATAACAGCTCTCAAAAGAGCCCTGATTCAGCATGAGGAATATGGCAAATATCTTAGCTTCCTTATAAAGAGGGGTTTTCTTCCTGAAATTGCAATTGCCGAAGAGGAGATAGCAAAGCAGAAAGATGCTGGAGGGATGGAGGAGACAGACCTTGAAGAAGTGATGAAGAGAAAGGAGAAATTTGAAGAGGCAATTGTAAGGCTATCAAATCCCAAGGTGAAGATGCTTATTGAGAAGGGAGATGTGGAGAGGGCAATAGAAACTATTATCGAGGAGTGAATTATGGTGAAGTTGCTGGTAATCAAAATAGGGAACATAGCTACATCTCTTGTTCTTGAACTCCTTCTGGATGAGAGAGCGGACAGGAAAGACATTGAAGTTGATGTGGCCACAACAGGAGCAAAGATGACACCAGGTGATGCCGAGAGAGTTCTGGCAAGAGTTAATCTTGATGAGTATAACCTTATTATTTATATTTCTCCAAATCCCGCTATAGCGGGGCCAGAAATGATTATAAATGCATTGAAAGGGAGAAATGCTATTATTATAGGTGATGCTCCAGGTGTTAAGATTATAAAAAAACTGGAGGAGGCTCAGCTAGGCTATCTCTTTATACTCGGGGATTCTATGATTGGAGCAAGAAGAGAATTTCTCGATGCAACTGAAATGGCTATATTCAATGCAGAAATGCTCAAGGTGCTGAGTATAACAGGAGCTTTGAGACTTGTGCAGGAGGAAATAGATAAAGCTGTTGATGCTCTGAAGAAGGATGAGAAATATCTTCCGAAGTTGGTGGTGGATACTGCCGAGGCTGTGGAAGCGGCAGGGTTTGAAAATCCCTATGCAAAGGCAAAGGCAATGGCAGCTTATGAGGCAATCAAACTTATTGGAAAACTCAATGTTAAAGGGTGCTTTATGGTTAAGGATGCCAGAGAATATATACCAATGGTGACTTCAGCCCATGAGCTTCTGAGAATGGCGGGTATATATTCTGACGAGGCGAGGGAGATGGAGAAGACTATGGATACCTTGTTAAGAAAGCCACACAGCAGGAGTGGTGAACTCCTAAAAAAGAGGTCACTTATGGAGAAGCCTTCCTAGTGAAAGCCAGCAATCCCTCAGTCTGACATACTCCCACTATAAAGTTCGTGGGGTTCTAAGGTCTCCATCGTCCTTGGAGTTGCCTCTTTAGGGATATCAGTGTTCCCTTCTGTTACATCTCTGTCTGCAACAGATTGACCTATACCTTGACGCAATGCTATATTGAACGCAGCATTTACGTCAGCATGGTCAACGTGGCCACAGTGGAAGCACTTAAACACCTTACCATTCCTATTGCCTATCAGCCCACATCTTGAACATTCCTGACTGGTATATTGTGGATCACCATAGACAATACGTCAGACTGTGTGAAAACTCCATTTGATTAATTATCTGACAACTTGTTTTTGCCCAAAACTATTTATACCCGGGATATATATTAAATATATATGGAGAGAGTAAAGCCAGTAATACAAACAGAGTTGAAAATAAATGGTATTGTAGGTTTTATGCGAAAGAAAGTCACACCCTTTGGCACTGGTGCCAAAGTAGACTGCCTTAAGGAGTACCTGGGTAAAACAGTTTATCTTGTGATTACGAACGAATGAACAATACTAGAGAAGGTTGTTGATATGAAGTACATTAAAGGTATTGATAGAAAACAGGTGGTGTTGTTTCCAGAAAGGATAGATGAGTATATTGAGGATGACAATCCTGTACAGTTTGTAGATGTTTTTGTAGATGGGTTGGACTTAAATGAGCTTGGATTTAAACATGCTGAACTCGCAGACACAGGGCGTCCAC